>DASRMO010000037.1:0-2499 GCA_035647895.1 Clostridia bacterium | reverse complement strand
GGTGGAGAAACCCTTGGACTATTATTATAATAATACTGTCAGCACCATGACACTTTGCCGAATCTGTCAAAGATATGGAATAAAGCGGTTTGTGTTCAGTTCATCGGCTACCGTATATGGTGAAGGTGAGGTTCCGTTTGTTGAAACCATGCCCTTATTGCCGACCACCAATCCTTATGGTGAAACTAAGGCCATAAGTGAACGGATTCTTACCGATGTTGCAAAGGCAAATCCCGATTGGTCAGTGGCCCTTTTGCGCTATTTCAATCCGGTCGGGGCCCATGAGAGCGGTTTGATCGGCGAAGCGCCTGTTGGTATTCCCAACAATCTGATGCCTTATATCACTCAGGTTGCAAAAGGGAAGCTGGAAAAAGTGAGGGTTTTCGGTGATGATTATCCTACGGTGGATGGGACGGGTGTCAGGGATTATATCCATGTGGTGGATTTAGCCGCGGGGCATGTAATGGCATTGGACAAACTTACAGCGGGCGTACATATATATAATCTGGGCACCGGGCAGGGGACGAGCGTGCTGCAGTTATTGAATGCCTTTGAAGAGGTAAATAATCTTAAAATACCTTATGAAATTACGGAACGCAGGCCAGGAGATATTGCCGAATGTTATGCCGATGCCGGCAAAGCCGAAAGGGAATTGGGCTGGAAGGCAAAACTCGGCATAAAGGAGATGTGCAGGGATGCATGGAATTTTGAGAAAAATTATGAAATGACAGAGGGATTTGTCTAATGGCGAACCGCGTTTTTCATGTAATTTGACAGGGCTAATAACTAATATGGCAGGATTGATAACTAATCCGACAGGACTGATAACTAATATGGCAGGACTGATAACCAATTCGACAGGACCGATAACTAATCCGACAGGACTGATAACTAATATGGCAGAATCGATAACCAATTCGACAAGGCCAACAATATTTTTTTGTTATTTTTTTCAGATATCAATGAAAGATTTTTGCTCAGATATGATTCGAATATATAACATATAAGTAACGGGATGGGTATGAAGGGGGAATATCATTGATGAAAGTATCTAAAGCGATTATTCCGGCGGCAGGGCTCGGAACCAGGTTTTTACCTGCGACAAAGGCACAACCGAAAGAGATGTTGCCCGTGGTGGATAAACCTACATTACAATACATAATCGAAGAAGCCATAGAATCGGGCATAGAGGAAATACTTATCATTACCGGAAGAAATAAATCTTCCATAGAAAATCATTTTGATAGATCTGTGGAATTGGAGCTTGAGCTTGAGAAATCCGGAAAAACTGAATTGTTAAAAGAAGTGAGGGAAATATCCGATATGGTGAACATTCACTATATTCGCCAGAAGGAACCGAAGGGTTTGGGGCATGCCATTTATTGTGCAAAGAGTTTTATCGGGAAAGAACCCTTTGCCGTATTGTTGGGTGATGATATTGTCTATAACGAAAAACCTTGCCTGAGGCAGATGATAGAGGCTTATGATGAATATAAAACCACTATATTGGGAGTTCAGGAGGTAGCGGCTGAAGATGTGAATAAATACGGCATAGTGGATGTCAGATATATTGAGGATAAGATATATAAGGTAAAGGGATTGGTAGAAAAACCTTCGCAGGAGGAGGCGCCTTCTAATATTGCTATTCTCGGAAGATATATCATCAATCCTGCCATATTCGAAATCTTAGAACATACTAAGCCGGGCAAAGGCGGAGAAATCCAGCTTACGGACGGATTAAGGGAATTAGCACAAAAAGAAGCGATGTATGCTTATGTATTTGAAGGAAGAAGATATGATGTTGGTGATAAGCAGGGATTTTTAGAGGCTACCGTTGAATACGCCCTGAGGCGCGAGGATTTAAGAGAAGAATTCCTCGATTACTTGATTAGGGTCATTGGACAGGAAACAAAGAACCTATATACACAAGAAGTTGCTGTAACCAAAAAATAAGGGCTATGGGATAAGTACTTGTTTAGAACTGCTGAAAAAATCCCGGGTTATATCATTCTATGGTATCTTAATGAACGAAGTGAAATGAAGAATTTTCGAATAATTTTACTTTAAATTCAGTGCGGTTGGGGTATGATATATTATAAAGGTATATAATATAGGTAATATTTACATATTGGGAGGTAGGTCTATGCAATCTATTGCACTGGAAAACTATAACAATTGGCTGAACGAGCCTTATTTCGACGAAGCTACAAAACAGGAATTGTGGGAAATAAAGGGAAATAAAGAGGAGATAGAGGAGAGATTTTATAAAGAATTAGAATTTGGCACCGCAGGGCTCAGGGGAGTTATAGGAGCGGGAACCAATAGAATAAATAAATATATAATCAGAAAAACAGCGCAGGGTTTGGCAAATTATATAAAAACGAAGGGCCGGGAGGCGAAAGAACGCGGCGTAGTCATTGCATACGATTGTAGGAGGATGTCGAGGGAATTTGCGGAGGAATCTGCCCGTGTTTTTACAGGAAACAGGATAAAAACATA
>DASRMO010000036.1:0-5068 GCA_035647895.1 Clostridia bacterium | reverse complement strand
TCCCTATACCAATTGATCATAAGTCCAAAAATCTCTTCTATATACAATCTCTGCTCTTCAAAAAATACAATCTGTTCCAATACACCAAAAAGATTTGAAATTAATAATTTATTGCATATTTCAATAATTTTTTCTCTTCTATAATAAAAATCGGGGTTATCTAATAATTCAACCGCGCGCCCCACAATACCTCCCGAAAAAGCTGCCAATATATGTGCCTGTTCCTCACCAATTCCCTTGTTTTTCATCAAATAATATTTTATGACTTCCGGGTTTTCGGGATATAATTTTATTACCTGGCACCTGGAAATTACGGTGGGAAGCAAACTGTCCCCCTTTGTGGTCAATAAAATTAGAACAGCATATGAAGGCGGTTCTTCTAAAGTCTTTAATAAGGCATTTTGAGATTCTACATTCATCCTATCCGCATCACATATGATATAAACTTTATATCTGCCCTCATAGGGTTTTAGTTGCATTTCTCCTATAATTTTGCGTATTTCACCTATCCTTATAAGACCTTCGTTTTCGATTATTTTAATATCGGGATGATTGCCGCCGGCTATCTTAATACAGCTACTACATTTATTACAGGGTTTCCCATCATCTCCGGTACAGTTCAGAACAAAAGCTAACCTCAATGCTATATCCTTTTTCCCCAACCCTTTTTCTCCCTCGAATAGATACGCATGGGATATTTGATTGTTCTCCAAGGACCTTTTTAACTTTTCTACGGCCTGTTCCTGCCCGATAATTCCTTCAAAATTTGTTTTCATATCCATACCTGCTACAGCTTCAAATATTTTTCCACATTTACAACAAACACTGTTGCACCGCCAATTTTAATCTTAATAGGATAGGGAATAAAAACCTCCACCGTACCGGCCATCGGTGTCGGCGAAACAATAGTCTGTTCTCTCGTTTCACAATTGTTTCTAATAATTTTAATAGCCCCGTCTACTTGATCATCTTCAACTCCGGTCAATAGAGTTGTATTTCCGGCCTTTAAAAAACCTCCCGTAGTAGCTAGTTTAGTAACCCTAAAATCCTCCTTGGTCAGGTCATCTATAAGATTATGTGCGTCATCATCATGCACAATAGCAATAATCAGTTTCATAAAGTTACCCCTTCCTAACAATATTATTTAATTTGTCTTTTATTTCCCTGCTTATTTCCTCAATAGTTTTATTTGCATCTATAACTTTAATGCGGTCCGAATACATATCGGCGAGGTCCTTATAACCTTCATGAACTCTTCTATGAAAGTCCAATTTTTCCTGCTCCAGCCTGTCCGCTCCTTTTACAGCTTTAACCCTGTTTAAACCCACCTCGGGATCTATATCTAATAATATAGTAATATCCGGTTTTAATCCACATAGGGCAAATTCATTTATATCTATCACAGCCTTAAAACCTAATCCCCTTCCCTTCCCCTGATAGGCTATACTCGAATCCACAAACCTATCACTCAGAACAGCCTTTCCCTCTTTAAGAGCCGGAATAATGACCTGTTCTACATGTTGTGCCCTTGATGCGGCATATAACAATGCCTCTGTAATAGCTGATATCTCTTTATGATCTTTGTCTAATAATATTTGTCTGATCTTTTCTCCTATTATAGTCCCCCCGGGCTCCCTTGTTAATAACACTTCATAGCCTTTTTCCTCCAGAAAGCCTTTGATACGGGGAATCTGCGTAGATTTCCCGGAACCGTCTAAACCTTCTATAGTAATAAATATTCCTTTGTGCATGTTATCATATCGCTCCTTAGGTTATAATCTCAATCCACTTGCAATTACTGTCATTTAAACCCAAAATCTCCCCTCCATTATCAATTACATCCACAACCTGCAGTATAATTTCAGCATTGATTTTTTCACCGGGAATAATTAACGGCACACCTGGAGGATATGGTACTATATATTCCCCGCTGACGAATCCTTGACTTTTTTTAAATAATACCTTCCTCTTACTCCTATACAAGGCTTCCCTCGGGGTAAAAATCTGCTCAACTTTTCTAAATGTAAACTTTTCCGGCAAATTTCCTGACAGTTTTGCCCTGCTACCACCTATTTCTTTAGAAATTATGCTAAGCCCTTCTAACAACCTGTCAAAATCCTCTCCAACATTGGCAATCGATGTTACTCCCAGCACACCATATCTGTTGGATAATTCCATCTGTATGTTAAAATTTTTTCTCAACCTTCGTTCTAATTCATATCCGGTAATACCTTCAAGCCCGATACACATGCGGGTGATGTCTACAGACCCAACCCCCTTGCTGCCTATTGCTTCTTTTCCCATTACATCTATTCCATCTATATTTTTAGCCCGCTGTTTGAAGTTTTTAATATTTTCAAGCAGGCTTTCCATTAGGTTCCTGCCCTCTGTCCGATAAACCATAACCGCAAAATCCAGAGAAGCTAATAACAGATAAGAGGGGCTGCTGCTCTGATGTATTCTGAGCATAAACTTCAACCTATCCCTGTCTATCCTATCTCCCTGTATATGAAGCATAGAACTCTGTGTAAAGGAAGGCAATGTTTTATGAGTGCTCTGTACCACCGCATCGGCACCGCAATTCAATGCGGATGGGGGCAAATCCTCACTCAATCCTAAGTGTGCACCGTGAGCTTCGTCTATCAATAATATTTTATCATATTTATGAACTATTTCCTCTATTTTTTTTAAATTACTTGCAACACCATGATAATTAGGATAGGTGAGAACCACAGCCCTGATACCACTATGTCTTGCCAGCTGTTTTTCAATATCATCCGGTGATATCCCCATAGATATTCCCCGCTTCTCATCCATATTCGGGTAGACATATACGGGCACTAAATCACCCAATATGCAGGCATTTATCACCGATTGGTGGCAGTTTCTATCCACGAGTATCTTGTCCCCCGGTGACGTAGCCGACATTATCATGCTATAGATACCCGAGGTGCTTCCATTTACTAAAAAAAATGTCTCTTCGCTCCCAAATGCCTCACTCGCTTTTTGTTGGCTTTTCTCTATTATCTCCCTTGCATTGTGCAAATTATCAGTACCCGGAATTTCTGTGGTGTCTAATTTGTATAAAATGTCTTTAAAGTTTTTATATGGAAACTTATTATATATTCTCCCGTTTTTATGTCCCGGAACATGAAAGGATACCATGTTTTGTCTGTTCAATTGCAACAGTTTATCTATAATTGGAGCGTTATCCATTTTTATCACCCTATAATATAATTTTAATTATATGTCGTATAAGTCCAACAACATGCACCATTGATAAAGGGTAGACACGTGGGTCCGCCTATTAGAGATCAGAAATCGGAGGCCGGTGTTCCGGAGCTACGAAAGATCAGGCACGCCGGCAGACTGACATCCGGCTTCTAGGTGGTAGGGGCAGACCCGTGTGTCTGCCCGGCATTTTGGGAATCGGCAACCACAATACCGGCAATATTGTTTGGGCGTACCTGCGTGTCCGCCTATTAGAGGTCAGAAATTGGAGGCCGGTGTTCCGGAGATATGAAAGGTCTGGCACGCCGGCGGACTGACATCCGGCTTCTAGGTGGTAGGGGAAGACCCGTGTGTCTGCCCAGCATTTTGGGAACCGTGAATCAAAATGTTTTTCCAGCAATGTTGTAGGGGCAGACCCGTGTGTCTGCCCTTTTACAGCGCATAATTAGACTTATATGCAACCTGCATATAAACAATTTCCCATGTGCCCGTACAAATATTATGTAAATTTTTTTATTTTAATGTATAAAATATTCGTTTTATAGCAATACTACTACTGTATACTGTTTTTGTCCAATCAGCAGTTGCAAAATTACATAACCTTTATAATTTTTATCAATAAAAAGTTCATAAAATAGGATGGTGTTAGCCAATGAGAGAAGATAAAGCTACCAGCTTAAAAGATTTTTTATTAGTTTACAACAACAAAAGGACTGATAGAGAAATCTCACAAATGCTTTCTATCCCTATAGAACAAATAAGACGCGAAAAAGAAAAAATATTCGCCAATCGTATGGAAAAAAACCTAGAAACTATCAGTTGCAAATAAACCGCTTTTCCCACGTTCTTATGATTTTAATTTTGAATATTAACAACATCAGCAATGGGATTTCCTAAAAGGAAATCCCATTGCTGATTATATTGATATACTTTTATTGTCATATTTTCTATTAAAATCCTTCCAAATATCCCTGATTCCTCTCCTGAATTTTTCATATTCAAGTTCGCCGACTGAAGCTCCCACTAAACCTAACTCGCATCCCCTGCATATATATCTATTTAGTAAAATAACCCCTTCATCGCCTATATTGTTACAGATATGACATCTCAATTTTTCGTCCACAATATTCACCAGCCTTAAAATAAATTATTTTACCTTTTATTTTGCCCTGTATTTACTATGTTATTCAAAACTCATGTACATTGTTAAAAATTAAAAATTTATTTTCATTCCTATCCTTATTTAAAATGAGATGCTCTTCTATTATAAAAAACATAATCCTTTCTTCAAAAGACAGGCCTTTCTTCAAAAGACAGGCCTTTTTTCTTAGAAAATTGAGCTATTTTACAACTTTCAATTCCCTATACAATACTTCCTCTGTGTCTATATAATAAGGTTCCACTTTGGCCCTTCTTCGCCTGATTTCCTGTTGCGCTCTCGGTATCTCCAATAAATTTTGATATAGAGCCAAGAAGAAAATAAATATCGGTATAAGAATTACTCCCAAAAAAGTGACATCAATCAACATTTGAACCATTGCAATATTCCCCCTGTAATAACACTTTATATGGACATTCTACATTATTATATAAAATCCTTCTATATTTCCCGGGAAATAAATATTATTTGTTGAAAATTTGGAATTTATATCGGAAAACACCGGAAGATGTTCCACCTAGAAGTCGGATATCAGTCTGCCGGCGTGCCTGATCTTTTGTAGCTCCGGAACACTGGTCTCCGAGTGCTGACCTCTAATAGGCGGACACATGGGTCCGCCCCTACAACATCGCTGGGAAAGCTTCCGATTTCTGATTTCAGGAATGCAGGGCGGACACA
>DASRMO010000035.1:0-2388 GCA_035647895.1 Clostridia bacterium | reverse complement strand
ATATATCTATTAGCGTCATGCCTTGTACGCCATTTTCAAAATATTCAGGATGATGCCTATTATGTGCATAATGATGGTTTAAAGCTACTTGCATCTCTTTTAAATATTGTTTGTATTCATTGCTACCATAAGTAGTATTTGCTAATTTGGGTGTGTATTCATCAAATATAGGTTTTTCCGGGCTATGTAATTTACTGTTATCGTGATTGTCAGCCCTCTTTTTTAATTCATTTATTACTTCCATCATGAGTTCTTTAATAATTTCCTTGTGTTTGAGTGTGTCTTGTTTACTATCGTACATTAGGCGCCCCCCTTATTTCCCGTCCTCGTTCTCCCGATCTTCGTTTTCTCTCTCCCATTCCTCTTCGTCCCATTTTCGTTCGAACATTTGCTCAATCGTATCGCATATTATCAAATAATCACATGAGTCACACGCCACATCGCAATCTTCATAGTCAACATGTAGTTTTTCAAATTCTTTTAATAGCTGTTGCTTGGAGACCTTTTTTCCCAATGCTGTTTTTATTTCGTTTGCTATATCCTCATCTAGTGTGCTGCATATATATTCGCCATCATCCGTATAGATCAAATATTGACCCTTTGCTTTGCCTGCTCCCTTTATGACATCCACAATTATTCTTCCTCCCCATCAAGATATTCCTCTAAATCGTCCATAAAATGGCACAATTTCTTTTTTTCTTCATTGATTAGAAAGGAACGTAAGACACAACCTCGAATAAGATTTATCATCTTGCTCCCCTCGCTCGATAATCCGGCCATCTTGTAAAACTTGATTTTATTTAAAGCCTCGGTTTTATTCACTTGTTTTTTTCTTCCCCCTTTTCAATTCATCGTATTCCCGGAGCGGAATTTCTATAAGCTTCTCTCCGGACCCCCGACAATCCCGGCAGGTTCGGGTATATGTTTCACCCGGCCCGTGTACTTTCAGTTCCCCTTTTCCGCCACAGTAAATACATTTATATTTTTTGTCCAAGTTCCCCCTCCTTTCTCCGTTAATAAAAGACCGCATCCCCCCAATGCGCAAGGATAATGCCTTGTAACATGCCGAACATTTCTTTCAGCATCGCCCATTGTGTGGGGTCAAATTCCTTTAGATAACCTTGGTGTTTTCTTTGCTTTGTTAAAAATGTTTGCATTCTCAATATTTTGGCATATTCAATGTTGCCTAAAGTATCCGGTTTTGTTCCAAGGTTAAAGAAGCCTTTATGAGGTTTATAGTTTTCGATTATTTTTTCTGCTTCTACTCTGGTCAATTTCGTTCCCCCTTCTTTTCCCTTCACCCTGCCCTCTCCGAATTAACAGTGCATTGCCTTGCAATACGCCCACCCCGTAGTATTATCCCGCAATCTAAACAAATCCGCGCCGGCCGCCGTCCATACTTGCAGTAGACAGTTTGTCCTCCGCATTTGCAACTATATCTCCGTGCCCTCTGTGCCCTTTTTATGTATTCCTTTGATTTTTTCTTGTCCCCGCCCAGATGTTGAATTATTCCTCGATACAACAACCCTACTATCCTCGGTGACATCTCTATTCCGCTCCTTTCGAATAGGTTTATCTTTGGTTTGTGATTTGAGTTTTTATTGCTTGCATAATTTGTTGATGCTGATTTGTAATCTTTTTAAGTTTGCCAGTCTGCAATGTCTGCATTGGAATCCGTCGCAGTCCTTGCATTTCAATTCCTCCGTTACGCTGTTTATGGCCTCGTTGTACTCTTCCTGTTTTTCTTTTATATCTTCTAATAGCTCATTAATATTTTTCAAAACATCTGCCTCCCATCCGACTATTCCATTTTCTCAACTATTTTGTGTAGATGTTCAATGTTTCTCTTTAAGCTCCACATGTCCAATTCGGTTAATCCTTTGACTTTCAGACCCGTCATTTCCCTCATCTCGTGGAGCTCATCTATATAGCGATCGCACCTTTCCTGTGCATGCTCTAAATCGCTTTGCCGTCTTTGTAACTGTCCCTCCAAGCAACTCATTTTGTGACTAATCTCTTTCCCTAATCCTGCCAAGGTTTTCGTTGCGTTGTAATCCGCCAATATCTCTGCTTTTGTCCTATGCCCCCAATATCTGTCGAATTTCCAGAACATAATATGCAACAATACATCCGGATTAATCGGAATATCCCTATATGGTGCCTTCCTAACTGTCCGAACCTTATTTGTCTCCGGATTATAAATCATGTGCCCGGCACCTTCGGGCAATTCACCTTTTTTAATCACATCTTTCGGAGCCACGAAATAGAATATATTACAATTTTCCATGTATATCGGATATTTTTGGTCTTTCAAAAAATCCTGCCTCGATGTTTTTATCTCGTAGCCAATTACCGTCGGCGGGCTCCATGTTTTTTTAATTGCTACGC
>DASRMO010000034.1:0-8038 GCA_035647895.1 Clostridia bacterium | reverse complement strand
CTTCGCATCACCTGTTTAACATATTAACTACATAATCTTCTATTTTTAATTTTTTTCCTGTAAATTTTTAATGCCCTCAAGTATCTCCCTGCCTATTTCATATTCGGGTGCGATTTCTACGGCCCTGCGCGCATACCTCTCCGCCCTGCTCAAATTATCTATATTTAAATAGGCAATTGCTATATCGCATAAAATTACGGGATGATTTAAGTCATAAATTAAAGCCCTTTTAAAGCATTTTAAAGCATCCTCGTATTTTTCTTCCTTTAGGAGTTCATTCCCTCTCCCTTCGTAAGATTCTATAATATGCAGCCTCACCCTCTCATTTTTCTTAAATTCCGGGCTTTTTACTATGAGCTCCTCAAAATATTTGATCGCTGTTTCATATTCCTCTGTTTTGTTATGTTTGATTGCTAACCATAACAGTTTATCTAATTCGTCCTGCGAACGTTCCATCTCTATTTGGTCTCGCATCCTTCTGTAAGGATTGTTATTTTTATTTTTTAAAGAGAGTTCAAACAATCTGTTGGATAAAACTAAAATTTCCTTATTCGTATCTATTTTACTGACATATACCTTGGGAATATTGTTCAACCCTAAATATGCCCCTAACAGAGCTAAAACCATAGCTGTTATTGTGCCGTTTTCCCTAACATTTAGGCATTCTTTCAATATCCCTTCACAATCGTTAGGATTTTTTAAAAAAATATACAATGATAAAGGGATAGATTCCAACACATTGTTACTGCAACCCCATTGTTCTACTATTTGTTTAACGGAAAGATCATCCTTGAGCCATTCCCTCAGTATGCGATTAACCATTATATATAGATTGGCAACCTCATTATTTTTCCCCACAGTATGTACTTTAGTCTCTATACCTCTTATACTTCTTCTTACAATATCAACAAATTTTTTCAGATCTTCCTCGCTCTGTAAGGAAAAGGCAGGTATGTTCAACAAATATGCTATAGCTGTAGAAAACGCAATGCTTGCAGCGATAGCGGTCTCCTCTATATGGGTAATAATGGTTTGAATTGATGCAATCAGCTTTAATACTGCGAAGTCTCCATAACTTATCAGTGCAGCCGGTATACACCTGAGTACACAGCTATTTTCCAACGATACTACTCCGCTGTTATACCATTCCGCCCTATTGTTTTTATAATTCACAGCAAATTGTTTGATTATCTTATCTTTCATTAAAATTGGGGTTCGAACAAATCTATTGGCTAAGTCTTTAGGATTAAAACATTGATTGATAATCAAAGATTCTGCAAATAGAATCGCAGCTTCCGTCTGTTCCGTGCCTTTTAAAAAATCAGTATTTCTCCCGTCTTTTAGAAAGTAAGTGATATGCTCCACTTCCTTTAACCTCTGTCTCTTCCACATGCCCCCAAAGACATCTCCGATAGACAACCCTATTATGGCACCACTGATCTTATCTCTGTAATCTATGTTTGACAATGGGATTAAATTTATATTTTTTGTATGTATGTTTAAATTTGGCATTCCTATATTCTCCATCAAGAATGTATACACTTCTTCCAACAGATTTACATCCATCAACCAAACATCCCTTCATTCCATTCTGTGCTATGAGCAATTTATAAAAATATGCTGTTATAATTGATATTCTACAAATAAACAACTTTTCCTTTACGCTATGTATAATACTTTTATAGGCCTTAAAAAAATATTGACTTATAACTATTTTCATGATATATTTTTTAAAAAGAATAGGCCTTTTAATTGGTACTGTGAGACCAAAAAGGATCAAATCAGGTATAACCTTAAGTATAACGTATTTATCTACTATTACTCTAGGTTCAATTTCTAACCTCTTTGGTTATTATACGCGACCAATGAGGTTATTTATTTTGCCTTTAAACTAATCCTATGAGGCTAATAAAAAAGGAGGAAATAAAATGAAACTGCAGGGTAAACATATTATAGATGCAAGTGATTTGTCAGTTGATGAATTAAACCTGATAATCAATCTAGCTCTTGAAATGAGGGCAAATACCGAAGAATTCAGCAATCTATGTAAGGGTAAAATCTTGGCCACATTGTTTTATGAACCCAGCACCCGAACGCGTTTAAGTTTTGAATCCGCCATGCTCCGAATGGGCGGAGCCGTAATCGGTTTTTCAGATGCTGAAACCAGTTCTGTAAAAAAAGGAGAAAATATTGCAGATACCATAAGGGTTTTAAATAATTATGCTCATATCATTGTAATGCGCCACCCAAGAGAGGGGGCACCCCTTCTCGCATCGCAATATTCCACAATTCCCATCATAAATGGTGGTGATGGCGGCCATCAACACCCCACCCAAACCCTAACCGATTTATTAACCATAAAATATTATAAAAATGATATCAAAGATATTAAAATTGCCATATGCGGGGACCTGTTATTCGGAAGATCGGTTCATTCCCTGCTTAAGACATTGAGCAGATATCCGAATACGGAATTTGTACTGATATCACCATCCGAATTGAGAATACCCTATTATTTAAAAAATGATATTATGAAAAAACATAATGTCAGAATCCTTGAAACTACATCCTTGGAAGAATATATGGATTATGTAAATGTGCTGTATATGACCAGAATCCAAAAAGAAAGATTTTTTAGCGAAGACGAATACATCAAATTGAAAGACAGTTATATTTTGACTCCTGAAAAACTCAAATATGCCAGAAAAGATTTGCTCCTGATGCATCCATTGCCTCGAGTCAATGAAATAGATTATGAGGTAGATAAGGATCCCAGGGCAAAATATTTTGAGCAGGCAAGCCTGGGTGTATTCGCAAGAATGGCGCTTATGGCACTATTATTAGGGAGGGGTTATTGATGCTTAAGGTACCGGGAATCACACAAGGTATAGTAATAGATCATATAAAAACAGGAAACGGGCTTAAAATTTTTAACAAATTGAGATTAGATAAGTTGGATACCCCCGTAGTTTTATTGATGAATGTAGACAGCAATGTTCTAGGTAGAAAAGATATTATAAAAATACAGGACTATACGGACATAAATATGGATATTTTAGGGCTTATCGACCAGGGCGCAACAATCAATATAATAAAAAATAGTAAAATTATTTCCAAAACAAAGGTCAAAATCCCTCAAAAAGTAAAGGGATTATTTCAATGTAAAAACCCGCGCTGTGTAACAACTGTAGATAATTACGCAGTATCGGAATTTACATTGATTCATAATGACGGCAAATTACAATACCGTTGTAATTATTGCGAGGAACTCACAGAATATAAATTATAACCACCCTGTTTTAAAGGAATAAACCGGCTCTAAAATAACCTTTATTTTGGAGCCGGTTCTATTGTAATAGATAAATCATTGACTGCAAATAACTCTTTGAGGCTCTCCCACAACTCATCTACACCTTCTTTTTTCAGTGAAGATACGGGCATTATTTTGTCCGTCGCCGACATTCCAAGTTTTTTACGAATAATTTTAAAATGCTTTTGATAATTACCCCTTGATATCTTGTCAGATTTTGTTGCAACAACGACTGTTCCGTATCCATAGTGTCTTATCCAATCATACATCATCTTATCATCTGCCGTGGGTTCATGACGAATATCCACTAAAAGTATAACTTCATATAGATTTTTCCTGCTTTGTAAATAAGTCTCTATCATTTTCCCCCAGTTTGCTTTTTCGCTCTTAGATACCTTCGTATAGCCATAACCGGGCAAATCAACCAAATAAAATTCCTTATTTACCAGATAGAAATTGATTGTACGAGTCTTCCCGGGGCTGGAACTTACCCTGGCTAAATTTTTCCTGTTTAACATGGTATTTATAGTGGAGGATTTTCCCACATTAGATCTCCCGACCAACGCAAATTCCGGCTTTCCGTCATCAGGATATTGCTTTGGGGATACGGCACTTATTACTATTTCGGAATTAGTTATTTTCATCTGTTTCGCCTCTTTTAAAAGCATGTTTTAATACATCGTCCATATGTTCCGCAAAAACAAATTCCAGTTTTCGTTTTACATTTTCCGGTATATCTTCTATGTCTTTTTCATTATCTACCGGCAATATTACTTTCTTTATCCCCGCCCTGTTTGCCGCAAGCACTTTTTCTTTGACCCCGCCTATGGGCAGAATTCTGCCTCTCAATGTAATCTCTCCCGTCATTGCGACATCCTTATATACAGGAGTACCGGTCAAGGCGGATATTACAGCGGTTGCCATAGCCACACCGGCGGACGGGCCATCTTTAGGAATAGCACCCTCCGGAATATGGATATGTATATCCATATCCTTATGGAAATCCGGATTAATTTTAAGATCATCGACCTTTGAACGTATATAGCTTATACCCGCTTTTGCAGATTCCTTCATAACATCACCGAGCTGCCCCGTAAGGACAAGTTCACCGTCTCCCTGCATAGGTGTAACTTCTACGGATAAAGTATCCCCACCCACCGGAGTCCAGGCCAAACCTCTTACAATGCCCACTTCATCTTTTGCATTCGCCATCTCATATCTATAAATAGGGTTACCTAAATATCTCTTTAAATTTCCCGGAGTGATATTAACAGATGTAATTTTCTCTCCTACAAGCCGTTTTGCAGTTTTACGGCATAGGTTAGCCAGCTGTCTTTCCAGATTTCTGACTCCGGCTTCTCGAGTATAATAGTTGATAATGTCCCTTATCGCTTTTTTAGACACCTTCAAGTTTTCCTCTTTTAAACCGTGTTCCCTAATTTGTTTCGGCAATAGATGTATTTCGGCAATTTTGAGTTTTTCTTCCTCGGTATACCCTGCAATCCTTATCACTTCCATACGGTCCAACAGAGGTTTCGGTATAGTATCCACATTGTTAGCTGTTGTTATAAACATCACCTTTGAAAGGCTAAAAGGAAATTCTAAATAATGATCTGTAAAATCGTGATTTTGTTCAGGATCCAATACCTCAAGCAATGCAGAGGCCGGGTCCCCCCTGAAATCACTCGCTAATTTATCGACTTCATCAAATAAAAACACCGGATTTTTACTTTTAACTTGCCTGATGGATGTAATAATTCTACCAGGGATAGCACCCACATAGGTTCTCCTATGTCCCCTGATTTCAGCTTCGTCCCTTACCCCGCCCAAAGACATTCTGGCAAACTTTCTGTCTAAAGACCTCGCTATTGACTTTGCAACAGAGGTTTTGCCTACTCCCGGCGGCCCTACAAGGCACAGGATCGGGCCCTTCATAGTTTTAGAAAGTTGGCGAATAGCTAAGTACTCTAATATTCTTTCTTTGACCTTTTCCAATCCATAATGATCCTCGTCTAAAATCCTGGCTGATTTCTTGATATCGAGCGTATCCTTTGTTTCCTTATTCCAAGGCAGATTTAATGCCCAATCTATATAATTTCTGATCACCCCTGTTTCGGCTGAAGATGGCGCAAGTTTTGACAATCTATTTATCTCTCTCTCAATTTTTTCATTCAGTTCTTTAGAGAGTTTCAGTTTTTTTAGTTCTTGCCTGTATTCGTCTACCTCTTCTACTATATTCTCATCTTCGCCCAATTCTTTTTGTATTGCCTTCAGCTGTTCTCTCAAATAATATTCCTTTTGGACTTTATTGATCTGTTTCTTGACTCTTTCGTTTATTTTTTGCTCAATCTCCAGGATCTGTATCTCTTCCAGTAATATTCTATACAATGTTTCTAATCTGAGTTTCGGATCAAATGCTTCCAACACTTCCTGTCTCTTGTCAGGATTTAATATGATATTTGAAGCTATAGTATCTGCCAATCTTCCAGGCATGTCTATTTCGGATATATTTAGTAAAATTTCCGGAGAAATTTTATTATCGACCTCAATATATTCTGTAAATGCATTTATAACACTGCGCATCAAAGCATCAGTTTCTATATCTTTGGTTATTTCCATTTGATCCACTTGTTCTATCACTTCCACAACAAAATGAGGATCTTCCTGCAATATATTTGCTATTTTCGCCCTTGAAATCCCCTCGACTAATATTCTGATAGTATCCCCCGGCAACTTGAGCATCTGCTTAATTTTTGAAACAGTACCTACCTTATAAAAATCATCCGGAGTGGGTTCATTTATTTCCGCTTTTTTCTGAGAGGCTAAAAAAATTAATTGATCATTCACCATAGCTTCTTCCAAAGCATTGATAGAAGCCTCCCTTCCTATATCAAAATGCATTATCATATATGGAAAAACAGTTATACCGCGTAAAGGAATTAAAGGAAGCTTACGTCTCATGACACCGTTTCTATATAATTCCATATTATCATCTCCTTGTCATGCTTTATATTATAATTATTCAGTATGTGTGTCCAATATATACTTATTATTTATTTATTCTCTTTTAACAGTCGATAATTATTATATCCCTTAATATAAAGCCTTTCAACATTTTATTTACCCTAATTTAAATTAATATATCAACAAAACAATACAAACATCTCTATATAATATCAAAATAGCACACTGCATTGCATTGTGCTATAGCCTGATTATATCGCGCAAATTTAGTATTCGTCATATCTAAATCATTTTATCTTTTCCATCGTATAATGCCGGTCATATAACTTCATCTATATTTTCTACAGGAGTCGCCACTAATTTCAGTTCCTCAAATCGCCCTCAATAATTATCCTTGGGAATTAAAACCCTGATACGTCCCTGTTTTGCTGCCTCAATTTTAGCTGAAATTCCCTATTCTTTGCAACCCATTCAATGTTCCCCGAGGTAATATTTCTTCTTTGAAATATTACATGAATATATCCGAGAATTTTATTATTTTCCGGATTGTAATAGGGACTTTCTAACAATGCCTTTTTGTTCAACAATAGCAGACAATCAGGAATCAAACATACATGTTAATGATGCATCATTATAAAGATAGACTCTGCCCGCCTTATACAT
The DNA here is from genome assembly GCA_035647895.1 of Clostridia bacterium. Classification (GTDB taxonomy): domain Bacteria; phylum Bacillota; class Clostridia; order Peptostreptococcales; family Natronincolaceae; genus JAAZJW01. Next base: position 1,101 of record DASRMO010000034.1, on the reverse strand, counting down.
AAAACATTAATTATTTGCCCGTAAATCCTTATAGCATTTGATACCATGTAATGTTGTGGCTTCCTTGATTGCTCTCAATACGGCCTGTTCAATCGTGCGAGCCGCTAAAAAGCCAACCACATTGATATCCGCAAATATTTCATTTGTAGCTAATGTAAATATAGTATCCCCGTCAATCATTGTATGAGCAGGCCTCATAGTCCTGGCATAGCCGTCCTGTGCCATAGAAGCGGCCTTATTTGCCGTTGCCTTGGTCATCTGTGCATTTGTAACGACAACACCTATAGAGGTATTTTTACCGGGTTCACTACCACTGCTGTTATAATTTTTTATCATAATATCTTCACTGCCGGCAAAGGTTTTCCCATCCCCGGTCAAAGCACCGGCTATTATGTCACCGTTTTTAGGATCTATGATATCCCCGAAACTGTTGACCGCAACGATTGCCCCTACAATTAAATCTCCGGTTTGTATATAATAGCTTCCCAGGCCGCTCTTCATGGAATACCCGGGCCCAAATAGTTTTCCGACGGTTGCACCGGTTCCGGCTCCTACATTTCCCTCCGCCCAACAATTATCAGTTTCCGAATTGACACAAGCGCTATAACCCATTTCCCCATCGGGCCTGACTTTAAAATCCCCTATCGTTAAATCAAAGAGCACCGCACCTGTAACTATAGGCACTTTTGTGACCCCTACATCAAATCCAAAACCCTTGTTCTCCAAATATTTCATTACCCCGGCCGCCGCATCCAAACCGAATGCACTTCCCCCGGTGAGCAGGATTCCATGAACCCTATCTACTAAATTAACCGGGTCTAATAGATCGGTTTCCCTGGTCCCGGGAGCACCTCCCCTTACATCTACACCTGCTACCGCTCCTTTTTCACATAACACAACCGTACAGCCCGTTGCAGCCTCAATATTTTGTGCATGCCCCACTTTTATGCCCGGTATCTTTATATAGTTTTTTTCTAACATATAAATCCTTCTCTCTCTATGTTTTTGTATTACACAATATATTTATTGATTTAATTTGATGTGATGTGATGTGTCGAATAGCCTGCATATAAAAAATCAGAAGCATAGATTGAATATAGG
>DASRMO010000033.1:0-6619 GCA_035647895.1 Clostridia bacterium | reverse complement strand
AGGTATAGGGGATTTATTGGATGAGGTTGTACAACACTTTGAAGTTGGTGAAGAAGATGATGGCGATGACGATGTTATCAAGGTAGCTATAATCGGAAAGCCGAATGTGGGCAAATCCCTGCTCGTTAATCGTATATTAGGAGAAAACAGAGTTATTGTCAGCGATATTGCAGGTACTACGAGGGATGCTATAGATACACCATTTACCGATGGAAACGACAAATATGTTCTTATAGATACTGCAGGCATAAGGAGAAAAAGCCGTGTCAAGGAAAATATAGAAAGGTATAGCGTTATACGTGCTGTTGCCGCCATAAAAAGGGCTAATGTATGCCTGTTGGTTATAGATGCTGCCGAAGGGGTTACGGAGCAGGATAAAAAAATTGCAGGATATAGCCATGAAAACGGCAAAGGTATGATTATCCTTATCAACAAGTGGGATCTGATTGAAAAGGACAACAGGACAATGAATGAATTTACAAAAGAGATCCGCAACGAACTAAGCTATATTACATATGCCCCAATTTTATTTGTTTCGGCACTGACAGGCCAAAGGATGAATAGAATACTGGAGGAGGTAAAGAAAGTTGCAAATCAAAATTCTATGAGGACATCTACCGGGATTCTAAATGAGGTGATTGGGGAAGCCTTGTTGTTAAATCAGCCCCCATCCGATAAAGGAAGGAGACTGAGAATATTTTATGCTACTCAAACTTCCATAAGGCCGCCTACATTTGTTCTGTTTATAAATGATAAGGATTTAATGCATTTCTCATATTTAAGATATATAGAAAATAAAATTAGGGAAAATTTTGGATTCGAGGGGACTCCCATTAATTTTATTTTGCGTCAAAGAATGGGGAGGGATTAATTAATGTTTAAAGATCTCCTGCTTATTTTAATTGCATATTTGATCGGAAATTTTTCAACGTCCTATCTGATAGCAAAATTATTTGCTAAAATCGATATAAGGGAGCACGGAAGCGGAAATCCGGGTTCTGCAAATATATTGAGAACATTAGGTGCGAAAGCGGCCGCTTTTACATTTGCAGGTGATTTATTCAAAGGTGTAATAGCTGTATATCTGGGGAATACATTTGGCGGGGCTACCGTAGCATTATTATGCGGCATAGCAGTGGTTGCCGGTCATAACTGGCCTATATTTTTAAAGTTTAAAGGAGGCAAAGGGATCGCAACAACCATAGGAGTTATTATATCGATTAAGCCCCTGATAGCGCTTATCTGTGTATCCATAGGCTTAGCTGTATTATTTAGATTTAAATATGTATCTCTAGCTTCTATTGTCGGAATTATTATTTTACCATTTACTATAATAATATACGGATTTAATTACTTTTTATTTGGGCTTATTTTAGCTTTATTAGCGATATATAGGCATCGTGAAAACATTAAAAGGCTTTTAGCGGGAAACGAAAGAAAAATCGGAGAAAAATCCGGCGCAAACTAAAGGAGAATTTTAGATGAATGATTTTAATATTGCTGTTTTGGGTGCCGGCAGTTGGGGGACGGCGTTGAGTATGGTGCTTTGTGGTAAAGGGCACAAGGTCAATTTATGGACGAGAAGTGAAGAACAATACAGGGATATGCTGCGCACTCATAAAAATAATAAATACTTACCCGATATTAATTTACCTGCAAACTTAAATTTATATATTGATCTGCGGAGTTCGGTTTTAAATACGGACGCTATACTGATTTCCGTACCGTCTCAATCTGTAAGAGAAGTTTTGCAGGAGATAAAGCCCTATTTAAAGGGGAATGAAATAATTATAAATTCCTCCAAAGGCTTGGAAAAGGATACTTATTTAACGATATCCCAGGTTGTCGATGACGAACTGCCTAATAATAAGTTTGCCGTATTGTCAGGCCCTTCCCATGCGGAAGAAGTCTGTCAAAATATGCCTACGACAGTTGTAGTTGCATCAAAAAGCAAAAACACGGCGGAATTAGTGCAGGATTTATTTATTACACCGAGTTTTAGAGTATATACTAATCCGGATGTAATCGGTGTAGAGCTTGGAGGAGCACTAAAGAATGTAATCGCTTTTGGGGCAGGGATAGCGGATGGGTTGGGGTTTGGAGACAATGCAAAGGCGGCCCTGATTACCAGAGGGATCTGTGAGATTGCACGATTAGGCAAAGTCATGGGTGCAAATAAATCAACCTTTGCAGGGCTTTCAGGTATTGGTGATCTTATCGTTACATGTACGAGTATGCATAGTAGAAATAGGAGAGCGGGTATTTTAATCGGCAAGGGTAAGGGATTAGATGAGGTTCTCAAGGAAATAGGCATGGTTGTGGAGGGGATAACAACCACAAAGGTTGCTTATAAACTGGCAAAGAGATACAATGTTGAAATGCCGATTACAGGAGAGATATATAATGTTATCTACAATGGGGGTGACGCCAAAGAAGCGGTAACAAATTTGATGACGCGGAGCCGTAAACATGAAATAGAAGAGATAGTGGATAGTACAAACATGGATTGGTAAAAATGATTCGGAAGGGTTTATACCCTTCTTTTTTATTTTATAAAATAATAAGCATAAAATTTTGAAAACTTAAATATAAAATAGTAAAAGGAATAAAGCATGTGTTAGGTCATATTATTGGTATCCAAGCATATATTTATAATATTAAAGATATGGATGGGCTATTCAATATTAATTGTACAAGGAGGGAAAAATTATGGAAAGATATGATGTTTATAGAGATATTGCTAAACGTACACAGGGCGACATTTATATAGGCGTGGTTGGGCCTGTCAGAACAGGAAAATCCACTTTTATAAAACAAGTTATGGAATTATTAGTGTTGCCGAATATAGAAAACGCCTATAAAAAGGAAAGGGCTAAAGATGAGCTCCCGCAAAGCGGAACAGGCAAAACTATCGCTACTACGGAACCAAAATTTGTTCCAAATGAAGCTGTTGAACTTGTTTTAAGAGAAAATGCAACATTTAAGCTTCGGATGATAGATTGTGTAGGATATTTGGTAGAGGGTGCTATCGGGCATGAGGAGGATGGGAAACCGAGAATGGTAAATACACCTTGGTTTGAAAATCAAATTCCTTTTGAAGAAGCTGCCGAAATTGGAACCAGAAAGGTAATTCAAGAGCATTCAACGATTGGTTTGGTAGTAACTACGGATGGCAGTATTACGGAAATAAAAAGAGAGAGTTATATAGAAGCCGAGGAGAGGGTTATTAACGAGCTGAAGGAAATCGATAAACCCTTTATAGTGATTTTGAACACTAAAAACCCCGATGCTCCGGCTACATATGAACTGAAGACTCAGTTAGAAGAAAAGTACAATGTTCCGGTTATTATAAAGGACTGTGCTAAGCTCAACATGAATGATATCCATGAAATATTAGAAAATGTATTGTTTGAATTTCCGGTTACGGAAATTAATATTAATTTACCCGGATGGTTGGAAAGCATAGAATCCGGTCATTGGTTAAAAAGCTCAATATTAGATGCCATAAAGTCTGCCATAGTGGAAACTAAAAGGTTGAGAGATATAGGGGCATTAGTAAATAGTCTGGGTGGGGTAGAGAATATTAAAAAGGCAAATCTGGATGAAATAAAAATGGGTGAGGGGTCGGCCTTGATAGATCTTGTAACCCCGGAGGATTTATTCTATAAAATCGTTCAAGAAAAAACCGGTTATGAAATAGAAGGGGATTATCAGTTGATAGGGCTTATCATGGAACTGGCAAAGGCTAAAAAAGCATATGATAGAATAGAAAAGGCACTGGATGATGTGAAGACCGTAGGTTATGGTTTAGTACCCCCCATATTGGATGAACTGACCTTGGAAGAACCCGAAATGTTCCGCCACGGAAATAGGTTCGGTGTAAAGCTCAGGGCGAATGCTCCCTCCCTGCATTTTATTAGGGCGGATATAACGACGGAAGTTTCACCCGTGGTAGGTACGGAGAAACAGAGCGAAGATCTGGTGAAATATTTATTAGAGGAATTTGAGCAAAGCCCGGAAAAAATTTGGGAGACAGATATGTTCGGTAAATCTTTACATGATTTGGTGAAGGATCAGCTACAGCACAAATTACATATGATGCCGGACGATACCAGAGCAAAACTCCAAAATGTAATTCAGAAAATTGTCAACGAAGGCAGTGGCGGATTAATAGCTATAATATTATAAACAGGAGAAGGGTGTATGTATGCCCTTCTTTTTTATTTTGTTTTCTAGAAATAATTTCATTGCACTCTGCTCTTTCTTTTCTAATCAATCACCTCATTTTCGTCCCTTTCAACAAATTTACTATGGAAAATTGATGTTAAATTTTAAGGTGAATTAACGAATAAATTGACACGATTTAAATATTAAATGGGGTATTATTTAAAATCTAAATGTGGTATAATATTACTAGGACGGGTGAGTCTATATATAAATTTATCAATACGGGGTGTAGTTCAGTTGGTAGAACGCACGTCTGGGGGGTAACTAACAGTTACAAATAATCTATAAAATACTATAATTTTTTATAGATTATGAGGATATGTTGACAGCCTCCCATGTTCGTAAAGAGCATGGAGTGATAGCTAAAAGCTATCCAAAATCCTTTGAATTGCTGGAAGTTCCTAAAGCTGGCTAAACCACAACATAATCCGAAAGGATAGGTGTGAGGGTTGCGAAAGTAGAAAAAATTAGCCGGATGGCATATGGTTAAAACCTAAGTGCTAAAATAATGGATAATCAGCAGCGAAGCTCCCAAGTCGAAAGATGAGGAGAACGTTCAACGACTATCCCATAAGGGAGTACACTGCAAGTTATTGGCAGTGGAAGCGGAGGACACCTGCTAACAGGTGATGATATAGTCTACGCTTATGTGAAAACATAAGAAGTTCATGGCTGCCTATAGCCTGAGAACTGTATATGTATAGCGAGCATATATGAATGAGCATAAAACCTATAGGAAACTATAAATATATAACAAAATACAACGCAAAAATTTTGTTGGAAAGAAAAAAGGAATAAACAGAACATACTTTCGCTTCTGGAAAATTTATGTTATAATCAAATATATATTTAATTATAACAACAAGGAGGTGAAAGGATGTTCAGGGCAGTAAAGATAAGATTATTACCTACAGAAGAACAAGAGGAGTTGATGTTTAAATCAGTCGGCACAGCCAGATACGCATATAATTGGGGACTAAGCAGATGGCAGGAATTATATAAAGAGGGACCAACAAGAGTGGCAATAGAGGATCTTAATATAATCGGAACGATGAAGAACAAACATCTATCGGAAAAAATACAAGAACAAAAACTATACGAATTTACCAGACAACTGGAATACAAATGTAAATTCAATGGAATAGAACTTGTTAAAGCCGACAGATGGTTTCCATTGAGCAAAATGTGCTCCAACTGTGGAAACGTAAAAAAGAATTTAAAATTAAAAGATAGATTGTACATCTGTCAGTGCGGATTAGAAATAGATAGAGACAAAAATACCAGTATAAACTTGGGGAACTATAAAGTATCATAAATTCACCAACAAGAATTATGATACTGTGTAGGATGCGTTGTATCCGAATTTAAGCCTCCGTAGTGTTATGTCAAACTAAAGTAGCCACTAGGTTTTTGTTTTTCCTACAATGGAAAACTGAAAATTGTGACGAAATGGGACAGTATGAATGAGGAATTAAAGTAAGGCTTATTTAACTTGAATAGATAATGTTATATATTTATAGATTTTTATAGGTTTTATGCAACGGCGTGAGGTCGTAGGTTCAAGTCCTATCACTCCGACCATATCGGGTGGTGATACAGCATTTGGGGTGCTATGTACACCACCCGGTTTTTTTGTCCTGTTTTTCCCGAGGGGTAGCCTACTGCTACTCCTTTTTTTCGTTTGTATCATAACGTCAGGCTTTGGTGATGGCAACACATCTACTATTGGATTGCCCTAAGTTCTTGACTGTTTATCCAGAAGTCGCAAGAGCTGCCTCTCCGCTCTTTTCGGCCTGTTACTGGACAGCGTTTTCTCGGCGCGGCGTTCCCGCAGGGATATATAAACGATACCTAACAGCGTATGAACTTGATGACATATTTAAGCAATTAAGTGTCTCTATAACAGATGGAACTAATATTGATATTTTGCTTAACCTGATCAGGATATCTAGTAGATATGGCAACTCTTCGGCATTGCAGTTACTATTAAAAGCGTTGGAACTCTCTTTTGAACATGACAATCAAGCAACGAAAGTTGCTCAAGCAGTAAGGCATATCAATGATTTTAGTCGAGCAATTCCCAGTAGTGCCAAGAAAGAGATTGCCTCAGTGTTATATTCGGGATTCTGCGAAACAACAAGTGAAGATGTAAAAATTTATGGGGGGAAGGGATGGCAGAAAAAGCGTAATTGTGCACCGTTTTCTTATATCCAACAAATCGTGTATCATCGTGTAGAACCGTGTAATTTTGTGATGCATCAGCATAGGATTATCTCAAGGGTGATGTCTATACGCATTTATATAAATTTTTGTTTAGATAGGCTTAGGTTTTTTATCATTTTTGTGTACACCGAGAATTTTATTATTGAAATTGCATTATAGGATATATCAT
>DASRMO010000032.1:0-3106 GCA_035647895.1 Clostridia bacterium | reverse complement strand
GTATTAGCGACGCCTAATTAGACTTATATGCCACATAATTAAACTTTCATATAATAGCACTTCTTTTTTTTATTGATCAACATATATATATAAGAGGAATCTGTGGACTAACCGGAAATATAATAAATTTCTTAACATATTTTGTACATAACAAAATATAGTATATTAAGGATTTAAAAAGATTTCGGAGGGAGGCAAATATATGTCTGTTGAATTAATAAAGGATTTATTTAAATTCGAACAAGTAGTAGGCGAAAATATTGCCCAGACTATTGTAGAAGGCGATATTTTAGTTCCGGATACAAAACCCGATATTACAAGGGTATTATCTGTAAATGCCAAAGTAGAACTAAACAAACAGGAGATAGAGAACGGCAAAATTGCCGTAGAAGGCACCACATATTTTAAAATCTTATATGTTTCTGAAAAAGAAGAACAACCTCTGTACGGCATAGATAGCAGCGCGGGGTTTAAACAGGATATTGAGATAGAGGGTATCGATGCCGGGATGAAAAGTGAAGTTGCGATAGAAGTTGAGCATATTGATTTCACTGTAAATAATGAGAGAAAAGTAGGAGTAAAAGCGATAATCAATCTAACCGGTAAATGCATTGAAGAAAAAACCGTAGAAATCACAAAAGATTTGACGGGATTAGATGATATACAGGTGTTGAAAGAAACCTTCCAATATACCGATATTGTAGGTGCAAGCCAATCGGAAACCTTAGTAAAAGACGGCTTTGAATTAGGGGAAGATGAATATGATATTAAAGAGATTTTAAAGTGGAATGCTGCAGTTACAGAGAGAGAAACCAAAATAACGGATGGCAAGATAATTGTGAGTGGTATAATAAACTTGGAACTGTTGTATATCGATGAGGAGTATGATAATCAATTAAAAATGATAAGGAGAGAAATTCCGTTTACTCATTTCGTTGATATAGCAGATGTATCCGCTGATATGGAATATAAATTAAAATTTTCCATAGGCGAACTCTTTTATGATATTAAAGAAAATATCCGAGGCGAAAGAAAGATAGTGGAGATTGAAGGCATAGTTAAAATAGAAGCCAAAGTTATGGATATACAGAGCAGAGAGATTCTAATCGATACATATTCTTTGAGTAAAGAATTTGAAATAACGAGGGCGGAAATAGAGCTGAAGGAAAATATCGGCATCAGTAAGACAAATGTACTTGTGAAAGAAACCTTAGATATACCCCCCGAACATTCTCCTGTCGCTGAAGTATTTTCTGTGGGTATTAAGCCTATTTTAACGGATTATAATGTGGCTTTGGATAAGGTTACAATAGAGGGGATATTAGAAATTAGCATTATATATAAGGCGATGGAAGAGCCCCGGTCCCTGTATAGTTTTACCCGGGAGGTGCCTTTTAGGCATTATGTCGAACTTGAAGGTTCGGAAGAAGGTATGGGGGTAGAAATTGACCTATTCGTAGAAGATATAGACCACGGTATTGCCAATGGTGAACAAGTGGAAATTAAGGCAAACATAGGGGCTGCATGTGAAGTATTCCGCACTAAATCTATAGATGTTATATCCAACATTGAGGAAGTGGAAGAAAAAGCCGATTTAAAATCCAGGCCCAGTCTGACCGTATATTATATACAGCCGGAGGACACACTTTGGGAAATTGCCAAGACGTATCATACATCTATAGAAAAGATCATAGAAACAAATCAAATTGAGGATGTAGAGGATGTTAAAATCGGGGATCATATAATCATTGAAAAAATTCATAATTTTAAATTTTAACCGGTTAAACAATCAGCCGGGAATACAACCTGAGGCTGCTGAAAAAGTACCATTTTTATAAAATTTATCGGAAGGTGTCATTCTGAACAGGATGAGGAGACATGTATTTTCAATATATTAAGGTTCCCATCACATTTTGTTACATTCGGAATGGCACGTTTCGACACTTTTTCAGTGATTCCGCATAATCTGGCTGTTTTTTTGTATTGTTGGGAAAATATAATAAATAATATTAAATATTGCTTAAAAAGGTTGTATTAATATATAATATAGTAAACTATGTATTAAATGATGATGTAAAGTATATGAAGGAATCGGATTCGGAAAAGGAACAATCAAAGAGGAGAAATAATGGGGCAAATATATTTGAAATCCAGAGCTAAAATTAATTTGTCTCTGGATGTTTTAGGGAAAAGGGATGACGGCTATTATGAAGTAAAAATGGTTATGCAGCAGATCAATCTATATGACAATATATATATCGGTAAAAGAGACGATAATGAAATTAAAATTGCTACTAATTGTGAGTACATACCTGTGGGCACTTCAAATATTGCATACAGGGCAGCGGACAAGCTTCGCAAAACAGCGGATGTTTCCGAAGGTGTAGATATTTATATAGATAAAAAAATTCCGGTGTCCGCCGGATTAGCAGGGGGCAGCTCAAATGCAGCCGCTGTGCTAAAAGGGCTGAACAAATTATGGGACTTAAAACTCTCTGAAGAGGATCTCATGGCTATAGGTGAAAACATCGGAGCAGATGTTCCGTTCTGTATTTTAGGAGGTACGGCTTTGGCGGAAGGAAAGGGGGAAAAATTAACTCCCATAAAACCGGCTATTCGGAATATATGGCTGGTATTAGCTAAACCGCCTATTTCCATATCGACGGGTGAAACATATAAGCGATTGAATTTATCTAAAATAATTGACAGGCCTAATACAGAAGGTCTGGTCGATGCAATTAAAAAAGGTAATATATATGGCATACTGGACAACATGGGAAATGTACTGGAAACTGTAACTGAGGCAGAGCATCCTATAATCACAGAGATCAAGAGAAAGATGAAGGAATACAATTGTTTGGGTTCGAAGATGTCCGGCAGCGGACCGACGGTTTTCGGCATATGCAAGAATTATAAGAGGGCCAAGACGGCATATAAACATCTGTCTTTGCTCTATAAACAGACATATATGGTTCAAACGTATAATGGGGGGTGATTGATACCGATGAAAGCGATCATATTAGCAGGAGAAGGAAGCCAGGATTTAAAATATTTCGGGCAGGGTAAGGCTCTTATCGGCTTTATGGGCAAACCCTTAATAGAATAT
>DASRMO010000031.1:0-4871 GCA_035647895.1 Clostridia bacterium | reverse complement strand
CATGAGGTATCATATTTATAGTTAAAAATACAATATATTAAATATTGACAAATTCGCACATAAAATTTGATTTATATGATTAAAACGAGCAATTGGGAGAAAAAAACAGTAAATGCCTAATAATACTACATTATTCAATTTAATTCTATTTGACAAATCTTGTATATTTGAATAAAATTTGATTACAGCTAATCTTGTACAGTTAATCTTGTACAGCTAATCTTGTACAGCTAATCTTGTATGAGATTAAGCGAACTGAAGGACGGTAAAGATTGAGGTGGAAAAGATGCTAAAGGATGAAATTGAGCGCCTTCAAAACATGTTAAACAGTGCTATTGAGGGCAATCAGGATGAAGAACTAATATATGATTTAAGCATTAAACTAGACGAATTGATAGTGAGCTATTATAAGAAGATAGAATTAAAAGTTAGCTAGGAATACCGGCAACTGATAATTTTAAAAATTATATATAATAAAAAATTTAACTTAGGTACATACCAAGATTAAATATTAAACAAAATTGTTAGGGAATTAACTATACTTAAGATTTGGATAGTTAATTACAAAATTTAAATTAAAATTATACTAAATATATAAATATATTAGATAATTGATTGCAACTGCTACTATGTGGCAGTTTTTTTATTTTTTAAAAAATAATTTTAAATTTAGAAGGATTTTAGGAAAAATAATAGAATTAGTATGTAAAAGTGGTACAAAGTGGCATGCAGTGGGTTAAAAGTCCATAAGGATGGGATAAAAATGTTTATTGGAGAATATTGCCATTCAGTTGATGTTAAGGGGAGAGTGAGTATCCCGGCAAAGTTCAGAGAGGAATTGGGAGAAAGCTTCATCCTCACAAAGGGATTAGACAATTGTTTGTTTATATATTCCATGGGTGAATGGGACATACTGGAAAACAAATTGAAACAATTACCGTTGACTAATAGGGATGCAAGAGCCTTTGTAAGATTCTTTTTTTCAGGTGCGACCGAATGCGAACTGGACGGCCAGGGAAGAATAAGGATTGCAAACAATCTGAGAGAACATGCTAATTTAGATAAAGAAGCGGTAATTATAGGAGTAGGTACAAGGGTGGAGATTTGGAGCAATCATGAGTGGCAGAAATATAACAGCGATGATAATTTAAGCTACGATGAAATAGCAGGTAAGATGGCAGAATTAGGCATCTGATAAATGAAGGTGGTAAAATGGGGTTTAAACATGTACCCGTGTTATTAGAAGAATGTATTGAAAATTTAAATATAAAAAAGGATGGTATCTATGTAGACGGAACATTAGGGGGTGCAGGTCATTCCGGTGAAATTGTAAAACGTCTGAACAGAGATGGGCTATTGCTTGGAATTGATCGGGACGAAAATGCAATTGAAGCAGCAGCGAAAACTTTAGCCGATGAAATGTGCAAGGTGAAATTAATCAGAGATAATTTTAGCAATTTAAAATACATATTAGAAGATCTTGGAATAGAGAGTTTTGATGGGCTTTTATTGGACTTGGGAGTATCTTCACATCAGTTAGATAACATTGAGCGGGGTTTTTCTTATATGTATGATGCCCCCCTGGATATGAGAATGGACAACAGAAACAGTTTAACAGCCAGGGACGTGATCAATGATTATTCGGAAGAGGATCTGGAAAAAATTATTAGAAATTACGGGGAAGAAAGATGGGCAAAGCGTATAGCCCAATTTATTGTAAAATTTAGAATGGACGAGGAGATTATTACTACTTATCAATTAGTTGATATTATCAAGAAGGCAATTCCCAAAGGGGCTCGTATAAAAGGCCCGCATCCGGCTAAACGAACCTTTCAGGCTATACGAATTGAGGTTAATCAGGAACTGGGCATCATTGAAGAAACCATAGAGTCAGCTGTTGAAAGATTAAATATTGGCGGAAGGATCTGTGTGATTACATTTCATTCCCTGGAGGATCGAATTGTAAAAAACACCTTCAGATCTTTGGCAAATCCCTGTGTTTGCCCGCAGGAATTCCCAATCTGTCAATGTAATAATAAGCCGAAAATTAAAATAATCACACGCAAACCGATAGTACCCACGGAAAAAGAACTTGAAATAAATCCGAGGTCAAGAAGTGCAAAATTGCGCGTGGCGGAAAAGATATAGATAAGTTCTAAAGTTGAGAAGGGGTGAATAAAATTGGTATTAGCTCGGGAGGAATCCATTTATACAAATGAACAAATAAAAGAGGAAAAACAGTTTCCGGCTCACAAAAAAAAGCGAAAAAGTTATATATTCGAAAAAATTGTTGTAATGGCTATTGTTGGCGTTGTGTTTGTATGCAGCATGATAATTTTAACGAGATTTACATCTATCACTGAGGCCAGGTATAGTGTGGATAATTTAGAAAAACAACTTGAAGAATTGGAAACTGAAAAAACAAAATTAAGGATAGAGGTAGAAAAGGTTTTGAAATCCGGTTGGATAGAGGATGAAGCAAAAACCAGATTACAAATGGATTATCCAACTGCTGAGCAGGTAATATGTATAAATGTTAACCCGGCAAAAGTTGCAATGTTAACCGGCGAAATAAACAAACAAAATTATGATGATTCTGTTAAAGTAGGAGAGAGCAAAAATATATATGCTTTTTTAAAAAAACTGATCAGCTATACAAAGATTTAGGGGGGAAACTGAGTGTCTCAGCCCAGTATATCCAGCAAAAAAAGACTTATAGTTATGTTTTTACTTGTATCTATGGTACTATTTGCGCTTATAGTGCGATTAGGATGGATACAGATAGTAAGGGGAGAAAAATACAAGGAACTGGCTAATAAGTATCAAACAAGAGATATTCCTATACCTGCGAAACGTGGAATAATTTATGATAGGAATGGGAAAGAATTAGCTATAAGTGCAAGTACAAGCACAATATGGGTACATCCCAGCGAGGTTGAAGAACCTGAAAAAACAGCTTCAATTTTATCAAATATTTTGGAACTTGAAGAAGAGACGATATTGAAAAAGGTAAAATCTGCTCAGTCTATAGTATCTATTGCGCTTTATGTTGATGATGAGCCCGCAAAAGCAATCATAAAGGAAAATTTGAAAGGGATTTCGGTTTCCGAAAGCAATAAAAGATATTATCCTTATGGAAATTTTGCTGCGTATGTTTTAGGGCATACAAATATTGATAATCAAGGGATTGCCGGTATAGAATTAGAATATGACAAGTATTTAAGCGGAATACCGGGCCGTTGGATTAAAAACACCGATGGAAAGGGCAGGCAGTTATCTTTTAGTACCGAAAAATATTATCAGGCGGAGGACGGGCTCAATGTTGTACTTACAATAGATGAAGTTATACAGCATTTTGCCGAAAAAGCTGTTCAAAACGCGTTGGAAGTTCACAAGGCAAAGCGAGTATATGTGATTGTGATGGATGTTAAAACTGCAGAAATATTGGCCATGGCTGTCAAACCTGATTATGATCCTAATTTCCCAAGGGTACCTTTAGATGAAAACCTGAAACAAGAAATAGAAACGATGGACGGAGACAAACAATTAGAAGCACTGTTTGCAATGTGGAGAAACCCCGTAATTAATGATACATATGAACCCGGCTCCACTTTCAAACTGATCACCACAGCTGCTGCTTTAGAGGAAGGTGTGGCTACACCAGATAGTATTTTTGTCGGTAACGGGCATATAACGGTAGCCGGAAGAAGAATTCGGTGTTGGCGATGGTATAATCCGCATGGTGCTCAAACATTGGTGGAAGCGGTAAAGAATTCATGTAACCCGGTGTTTGTTGAATTAGGCCAGAAGATGGGTGCACGAACATTTTATAATTACATAGACGGCTTTGGGATTTCCGATGTTACGGGAATAGATCTTCCGGGGGAAAGAAAATCAATTATGTATGATATAGATAATGTCGGACCGGTAGAATTGGCGACAATTTCTTTTGGGCAGAGTATTTCTATAACACCTATCCAGCTTGTTAATGCTGTGGCAGCCATTGCGAATGATGGAAAGCTGATGAAACCACATTTAGTAAAAGAATTAACGGATGCGGAGGGCAATGTAGTTCATCGTTTTGAAGAAACGATGGTTAGACAGGTTATTTCGGAAAAAACCTCAAAAATGATGAGGGACATAATGGAGGCCGCTGTTGCTGACGGATCGGGGAATTATGCTTATATTCCGGGATATAGGGTAGGGGGAAAAACCGGTACCGCTCAAAAAGTTGTCGGCAAAGGATATGCTCAAGGCCTATATGTATCTTCATTTGCCGGTATAGCGCCGGTAGATGACCCTAAATTGGCCGTTTTAGCAATTGTTGACGAACCGGGGGGTTTTAGTACTTATGGAAGTATGACAGCCGCTCCGATTGTTAAGGAAATATTAGAGGATTCGTTGAGGTATTTGGATGTCAGCCCCAGATATACGGATAAGGAAGAAGAGGAATTCGTCAGAAAAGAAGTGGTGTTGCCGGAGGTTAGAAATATCACTGTCAAGGAAGCTTCTAAGATATTAATCGATAACAATTTACAGTTTAACACGGAGCCGGAATATTATGCGGATGAAAATGCTACAGTTGTAGATATGTTTCCAAAACCCGGTGCAAAAATTCCCGAAAAATCCATTGTACTCTTATATACAAAACCTAATGAAAACATTCCTTCTTCTGTAGAAATCCCGGATTTGAGGGGTAAAACCATCAGAGAAACAAATATTATTTTGAATAATTTAGGTTTGAGGCTAAAAATTAGCGGTAGCGGTTTAGCATTTAGCCAATATCCCGAGGCAGGGATAACTGTGGAGTCAGGTACAATAATAAGTGTAGAATTTAAGCCCGAATAGACACAGTAGGGGTACAATATATA
>DASRMO010000030.1:0-2882 GCA_035647895.1 Clostridia bacterium | reverse complement strand
TCCGGATTAAATAAAATACATTTTATAATAGAATATAGAAATGGATTAGAGGATAATATGGAAAGAATTATAAATGTAATGGAGATAGAAGATGTGAAACAATTGTTACAGGATATAGTTAACAAATCCACTCTGGGCATATGGAATAAATAATAAGGCTTGGAGTGATAAAATATGAACAGGGAAAGGTTAAAAACTCTAATTCTTTCAATTTTGGTGATTATGAGTATTATATTAACCCAACAGCTATGGTTCCCTTCCCCTGTCAACATATTAGGATTAGGGGGTAAGGCAGATAGGGACAGTGACAAGACAGTTATAGAAGAACGCAAAAATATTATTTCCCCAAAAACGATTGTTGTAAGTTTTGGAGCGGGGGATAGGAAAAAAAATTATTATACGATATTATCTCATGATATAGATTCCGCATGGGATCAAAGTAAGGATATCCTTGAGGATTATTTTTTAGGGGATCCGGAAATAACTCCTATCGGACATGATATATATGTTCAAGCCAATACTTTAAAATCCATAGAGCTGGAATTTGGGGATAATATGTCTTCTGTTTTAATCTCTTCTGTTTTTGATTCTTTGGATAATAAGATAATTAAAAATATTAAAGAAATAAAAAAGGTGCTGATTCCTGCCTTTAATCAGGGAACAATATATATTATGGGCGGCAGCAAGGATGATATATATGAGGTCAGGCTATATAATCATGCACAGGATACTTCTTTGATCAGTTTAATAGATGAGTTGGAAAACAAGGAATTTATTAAATATCATTCCATATCTTCTCTTTTTGATGAACTAGATGAAAGTTATACTGTCATGCCTGTTAATTATACCCTGGTTACCAAACAAATTTTTGTAGAGAGTGAAATAGATATTAAAAATGAAGTGGTGCTGAGGGAACAGGCAAAAAGTTTTTTTAACGAGAATTTTGATTTTGTAAAGACAATCAGGGAGACCGGCGGTGCCGTGGTTTATATCTATGGATACGGAGAAAAAAGCCTTCGTATAAATAATAGAGGCATTTTAGAGTATAATGAAGAGATTGGCAATATATCGAGCACAAATATTTTAACTTCTTTGGATGCGGCCGTAGGTTTTATCCGTGAAAATGGCGGATTTCCTGAGGGAATATGTTTAGAGCAAGTTCAAGATATTACAAATAATCAAAACAAAGGGTATAGATTTTCATTCGGATATCGGATAGGAGGATTTCCGATAGAATTTGATAGGAATAAAATAAAATATCCTATAGAGATAGAGGTTTATGGCAATAAGGTAAAAACATATCATAACTTGGTTCGCAGGGCTATGAATATGCAGGAAATAAATTCCGAACAAAAAATTCTGTATTTCCCAAGCATAATTGAGAAAAATATAAAGCATTTAGAATTGCAATATTCTGATAACGAAAATCAATCCGGGGGAAAAATAGAAGATGAAGAAAAAATTTTACAGATACTGAGCGATATAGAGGAGGTAAGGCTAGTATACTTTGATACGGTAGAAAAACAGAGAGTGCAGCTTTTAAAACCCAGTTGGATGGTAAAAATTAAAAATAGCATCTATTATTTTGATGGTTATACGGGAGAATTTATAGATAAATTTATGTTAAATTAGTGGATGGTGGAAGACTATGGATTGGTCTAAAGCAAAAAATTTGCTTATCATTGCTTTTATTCTTACAAATATATTTTTAGTCTATAACATACGGAGTGAAACACTTAGGCACAACGATATTCAAACTGCAGGTAGCAAATATCTCGATGATGTGGAACAACATTTAAAAGATAATGGTATAAATATAGATACCCATATTCCGGAGGAAACAGTTTCATTGCCGATGTTAGTAGTAAAATATAAAAATTTCGATTCCGATAAGGTGGCTAAAACGTTTCTGGGCAAAGATTATAATAAAAAAACAGAGGCTTTTGGTTCCAATGATTTAAAAAGAGAAGTCTTCAGTAAGGGAAATAAAAAATTGATTATAGAGGGTAACAAAAGATTAATATATAAAAATATGAACGATGATGAACAGGATTATACATTGGACGAAGAAACTGTCATGAAAATGGGCGATAACTTTTTAAAACAATATAAATTGATGAAGGACGATATTGTACTGGATCAAATTTATTATGGAACAGAAGAACATATTGACAACGAACCGGTGTATAAATTGATTTACAATCAGACATATAAAAATAAATTTTTAGGGGAGAGTTATATCCATGTATATATAAATAATAGAGGGGTAATTGCTGTGGAGGCGATGTTGCTGGAATATGAAAAGACTCAACAGCAGCGGAAAAAAATTATCCCTGCGACAGAGGCACTTATGAAATCTATGGGTATAATTTTAGAGGAAAATGAAAAACCGATATTTATAAAAGGGATTGAGGTAGGTTATTACTTTAGCCCTGCTTATTATACGGAATCTGATTGGAAGGAGATTGATTCCGGAACTGCTCTTCCTTCGTGGAAAATTACAATACAAAACGGGAAAACATATTTTATAGAGGCATATAAAAATTAATGTATATAAATAACCTGAATATCCGGTGTTCCCCGGGTCTTCAGGTTATTTTTTATTGATAATTAAGGCCACAGGATATATACGAAATTACTGTAAAAATCCCGGTTTTTAGTCATTCGGAAATTTTTTATTTTACTTCGCTAACTCAGAGTGATATAATCCGGGGCTTTTTAGCGGTATCGGTATATTTCCGTGGCCTTTTATGATGTAGGAGCAGATTCATATGTTATTATACAAATTCGGAATAGTTTTTGAATTTGGGACTATATAACACTTACTAAAAAAGTAAACAAATGTTATAATATATTAAGTATTCGGGTTAGGTGTCAGGATA
>DASRMO010000029.1:0-3365 GCA_035647895.1 Clostridia bacterium | reverse complement strand
TAATTGATCTAACAAGATAGGTGGCACGGGGACGTTTTGTTTGCCACCTTTTGGTGGCACGGCACGTGGCACGGGGACGCTTTGTTTGCCACCTTGATGGCACGGGGACGCTTTTAGTGGCACGGGGACGCTTTGTTTGCCATCTTGCGCAAGATAGCGGTGGCACGGGGACGTTTTGTTTGCCACCTTTAATTGCCTAACAAGATATGAATAGGCTATTTTTTCTAAATATTATTCACAGGAAATAAAATATTTCAGATATTAAATTATTTAAAGAAATTGATAAAACGTCGAAATATACTATTGTTTGAAGTAATATTGTTGCACTTTTCCTGAAAGGCCAGTATCTGTTTTTTACAACTCATTATTTCTTCTTCCAATAAAATCAAATCAATTTCATAATTATTTATAGATTTTGCGAGCTTCTGTTTTCTTTCTTTTATTTCAGAGAACTGTTTTTCCAGGGCATCATAATCAGAAATCAGCTTGCCCATTATATCGCTGTCTTTTCCGGCCTTATTTGAAATATTATCTATTTCTTTGTCAAGGTCGATTATCTTATTGATATCTTCTCCCGTCTCATATTCCGTATAATTAATTTCCTGAATTATCGTATCCTTTTCTTTGTCAATATCGATTTCTTTGTCAATATCGATTTCCTTGTCGGTACCGGTTTTCCCACCAATATTAATATCAATTTCTTCGACAATACCGGTTCCTTCATCGATATCAGTTTTTTCATCAACATCGAATTTTTTATCAATATCGGCTTCCTTATCAATATCAGTCTTCTTATCAGCACCGGTTTCATTGTCAACATCGCTCTCTTCATCAGTACCGGTTATTTTATCTGCATAGGTTATTTCATTGGTACCGGTTTTTTCACAGGTATCAGCCTTCTTGCCGATATCAATTTTCTCGCCGATACCGGTTTTTTCATAGATGCCGGTCCTTCCGTCAATATCAGTCTTTCTATCAATATCGGTTTCCCTCTCAATATAAATATCAATTTCTTCGACAATATCGGTTCCTTCATCAATATCGCTTTTCTTATCAACATCAATCAAAAAATCCTGTTTATAATCCGGAGGCAGCTGTACGGTTGAAGGTTTATCCCGCCCCTTATCGTTAAATAAATCCATACCGATAATTCGTACGGTGTCCCTGACATTACCGTAAACGTGTTTTGCCAAATACCCGTCATCTATCTGCGGGTTGCCGGAATACCGGATAATTTTAGGCTCTTTGATATCATAGGCTCTGCCCTCCGTTGAATTCAGCCAGGAATCCCCGAAATCCTCCGATATAATCTCGATAATCTTATCATTTTGTTTACAGTAAATTTTTAAAATATCCGACTCCTGGAACAATATAGGATAGAGGTAATTTGAATTCCTGTCGGACAATGTCTGTATGCCGGACCATTCCGACCGTATATCGGTTATATTATTCCTCTTTTTATATTTCAGAGTAAAATTATTTTGTTCTATCGTACACCAGGCTAAATGCAGGTTTTGCCTTCTATCTATAAATATATAGGGGTGCGAATGTTCTTCCTGCAGATCGCTTATAAGCTCGTTTACCGTCCATATTTTTGTCGATGTATTGAACCTGTTATAGTATAGCTGGTGATTATTTTTATAAAACACCTTATATACTATATGAAAATTTTCGAATCCGTCCCGGGAAACCTGAAGGGGAGCGGCATATTTACCGTGGATATAATTATTTACTACTATTCTGTTTACATTTTTTTCATTCCAATACATATGTTCAATAGCAGATAGGTTTTGGGTCAATAAATTTATTTTTATATGGAAAATATGTGTATATTCATCATCCACATGCAGTGTTAAATATTTATATATATTTGATTTAATGTCAAGCTTTGAAACGGTTCTATAGATCCAGCCGTTATTTTTATTTATATAGTGCTGAAGTTCTCCCTTTGAAGTGATGCAGACCAAATGAATTTTTTCATGTTTATCCGCAGTTACCGAAAAATTTATAACATCGGAGACCAATTCGTCGCTGCTGAGCAAAATGTTGCTGATATTATAGATATTACAATATAAAGCATTGTCGCTACGCAGAAAAAAGTAATATATCAAATTTTCATTCGGCCTGGCCAAATATTGTTGAGAAGCCGTGGATTGCATATAGCTCACATCCTTTGAAAAGAATTTTATAATTAATCACAAATATGAACCTATTCCATATTATGATATTACAAGTAAAATTATTAATAAATTGAAAATTAAAAGTAAAATAAAGGGGGAGAGCTTATGCCATCAAATCCTGATTTAAATCCGAAAAACGGCCCACAACGTCCCGGCAGCCCGCAAGAACCGAGCGGCCCGCGATATCCGGGTGGCCCGCAAGAACCGGACGGTCAGCACTACCCGGGTTTTAAGACGGCGTGCATAATAGTCGACAAGGTATATTTCCAATGTCAACAGAGGGAATGTATTGAAAATGTAAAAGTAGGGGTTCCGGATGGTTGCATTCCTAAATCTAAATTTTTGGATGTAATATTTAACCCGGGAGAAATTATCAGAGGGACATTGGTAATTACAGATATACAGAATAGGCCAAACTTTAGGAGGGTAAGATTTAAAGTCAAGGTTACATTTACGGTAAGAGTTAAAAATATGACAACAGGAGCTATCGAAAACATTACCGGAGAACTACCGCCGATTCAGAAGGATATAGTTTTATATATACCTGAAGCAAGGGACGAATTTACATTTAAAGTTATAGTGGAAACCCTATCCGAATCCTTAACCGAACCAATATTTGATGACGGCTCCTTAATATTTACCATAGGGGTATTTATGATTACAAAGGTAGTCGGTAAAGTACAATTGCTTGTTCCGGAATACGGATTCTGTCCTACTCCGGCCGAATGTGAAGATTTTCAACAGAATGGAATATGCGATGAATTTGAAATGGCGGAATTTCCTGACTTTTTCCCGGCACAGCTTAAATGCAAGCCGCCATGTCAGCCGCCCAAATACGGCAAGAAATAACAGGTTTCATAGATTATAATGGCAAAAGCTACCATTAAGGTAGCTTTTGTTAAAGATATATGTATTATTTTCTTATAAACATCTGGGTGTAATAGCCTTTATAAATACCGACTCCGATATGAGTATATATAGGATTTAAAATATTATCCCTATGGCCCTGGGAGTTCATAAATGCGTTATGGGCTGCGGCAACACTGCTATTCTTTGCTATATTTTCTGCTGCGCCGCTGTATTTGATACCGAATTTAGTCATCATATCAAACGGAGATCCATATGTCGGAGAATCATGAGAAAAATAGTTGTTATCATACATATCTCGAGATTTGAGTGCGGCTA
>DASRMO010000028.1:0-3651 GCA_035647895.1 Clostridia bacterium | reverse complement strand
GATTATATCCGAAAATATATTCAAAAAACTCAACAAATTCTAACATTTTCTACTATTCGACATAAAGAAACAATTTTCGATGAAGGAATTGCCAATTGTTTGTATAATACTACTTAACATGAAGGTTCTTCCAGTACATTTCCGGTAAATGTGAAAATGTTTTAAAACTGCAATATCTATACGATAAATATTTCGAAAAAACTTTCACATTAATATTTAATATGAAAAATATAGAAGAACCTTTTAAGTTATTTTAAAATTATTCTGTATCGGAGTGTCTTTATTGAAAATTTATCTTAGCCTTTATCTGTTTTTCGCAATTATATTGACTCAATTTTATTCTGCCTATTTTTTTTCAAAAGCCAAAACCAACTACAAAAAAACATTCACTGTTTTATCTTTCTGTATCGGTATTTATTTATTTGGCTATTTGATGATCATTAACAGCAATAATCTGCAGGAAATGATTTTTTGGAATCAATTTCAATATTTCGGTTTGCCTTTTATCTCCGTATTATGGCTGATGATTGCTCTTGTTTATACTAAAGCTATATATACCTTGAAAAAACGTTGGATTATAGTTTTGCTCTTTTTTGTGCCCATAATCACATTTTTCATACGGCTTACTAATTCCCGGCACCATCTTTTTTATAAGTCTTGGGAAATGAAACAAGTCTTGGGGCATTTTGCCTTGTATATGGAAAGGGGTTGCTGGTATTATGTCAACATCTCCTATACCCTGCTATGCATGCTCTTTGCAGTTTTTGTTTATCATTTCGAATATTTAAAAAATCGAGCTAATTATACCAGATCTCAACTTGCAATTTTTAATTTTGCCTCCTTACTTCCTTTTGTAGGAACCATGTTAATTCTTTCTGCCCGTAAAGAACAAGGCATTGATTATGTAGCCTTAATAATGCCTGTTTCTCTCCTTATTGTAAGTTATGGCATTTTAAAACATGATTTCTTGGAAGTAAAGGCCTTGGCAAGGGAAACAATCTTTGAAAGTAACCCTAACAGCATGATAATATTCGAACCGGGGCTGAAAATAATAGATTACAATAAAGCAGCCCAAGAATTTTTTAAGGCACTGAATATTTCATTAGATAATTGCCCCATTGAACATATACTTGAGCAACGGCCGGAATTGCTGGAGGCTTTTAAAGATGAGTCCACCCGAGACTTTCATTTGGTGATTGACGGGAAAAAACATTTTTTTGAAATTAATTCGGCACTATTGGGTGACCCCCTCAATAGAGACACAAAAATCCTTAAAGACTTCCGCGATGTTACAGAAAGAAAAAATATACAGGAAAAATTAGAAGTTTTAGCTACCATAGATTCCTTAAGTGGCCTCTATAATCGGGCAAGTTTTATGAGATTAGCTCAGAAAAAATTTACTCTGGCCAAGGAAAATGATGAAAATTTGTCCCTTTTAATGATGGATATAGATTATTTTAAAAACATCAACGATACCTTTGGCCATGCGGGAGGAGATGAGGTTATACGAAAGATAGGGGATATCATAAAAAACGGTTTCAGAAAAACTGATATTACCGGACGATTAGGGGGAGATGAATTCGCTGTAATTCTAGGGAATGCACCTTTGGAAGATGCAAAAAAGGCTGCAGAGGAATTTCGAAAAATTGTTGCGAATACAAAAATAATTTACGAGGAACAGGAAATCGGTTTGACAATAAGCATCGGCGTAGCAACAACTCCTGCTTCAACAGATAATAATGATGATATTGAAAATATTTTAAAACGGGCGGATAATGCCCTTTATGAAGCAAAAGCAAGAGGACGAAATTGTATTGTAGTTTCGGAATAACAGCCAATTTCGTCAAAAATAGCCCCGCCCTTTGAGGCGAGGCATTATGCTCTCAACTATTTTAAAAATCAGAATACTCCCGACAAACGCAGAACCGGCATACGTAAATTCAGCATGCACAAATTTAACATACGCGGATTCAGCATACCATGTTAGGTTTCCCTGCCCTTGGAAGACAGTAAATAGATATTTTTCTCAACTAGAGAGTGATCGTATTGCAGGCCTCATTTAGTTTTTCAGCTATAGTAAACATATTACTTGCAGAGCCGACTGCCAACTTATCCTCCAGTTCGAAGTAATTTAAACATGTCCCACAGGATAAAATTTCTACGCCCTCAGATTCTAATATTCTGATAGCCTCTAATACCTGTGAACCCTCTACGGTCAGTTTTACTCCCCCATTCAGAAATATTATGCTGGAAGGGTACGATGAGGCTTCCGTTAATGCATATAAATAACCGCTCATTAAGACGGCACCTAATTCATCGGAGCCCCCACCTAATTTATCCTTAGTTATTAAAATAAGAAAATCCTCCTTATTATCCGGGCTCAAAACCTCCGAACCCACTGTTTCCGCTTGTTTCTCTTTAGATATATAAATATAGTAATCTCCTTGGCTATTTTGTTTAATATCAACTTCTAAACCCATGCTTTTTGCAAGTTTTAATACATTCTCTTTTGCTACCTCACCGGTTACAATTGTGGTAACAATTCCTTCTTCCATATCCTCTAAAGCTTTTTTAGTGTGGACCACCGGTAACGGACAATCCATACCTCTCGCGTCTATTTCTTTTTTGTTCATTTCTATTGCCCCCATTTTATTTATATATGCTATAGTATAATATCGGTTCTCCTACTTTTTGTTTTTTGCAAGTACTTTGCCCATAACATTTAACTTCGTTATACCTCCACCTTCTTTTCCCCGATAACTCTGACTAAATTTTATCACCATAAATAAGCGCCTTCCAATTGTATATATTAATCAGTATGCCTCTTAGTATTGTTTTTATCTATAGTTAAAAACTGATGTTCGATTAATTAGACACCGACCTTTGTTCTTTAAAGCAAGTGTACGACGGATGACATAAGAATCAGCCTTGCTCCCTAGCCATTTCACTTATATGTAAATATTTATACCGGCACTTCATTCCAATCATAAGAAAAACCAAACTATTTAAATTTAGATATAGGCCTATACATAAAAAAACTGTTGAGAAATAGTTTTCCCAACAGTTGATTTTTATCTTAATCGGTACAGTTTTCAATTATTATATGGTACAGTTTTTAATTATTACGATAATCTATGCTTGCATTAGTGAAAATAATCTACCAACGATAGGAGTGTTTTCTAGAAATACCGGGAAAAGGTAATTCTATCTAAAAACACCTACTCAACCCCCAACGCCTTAAACACCGCATCCTCAGGACCCTGATAAAAGGATATCTGAAATTTAGAGAATAACTCCGGCGGAACTGTGTTGATTTCTACAGCGGAAGCCATCGGGAGGAGGATCTTCTTAGCTCCTGCATCAAAGCAAACCTGAAGTGTAGATGCCAATTCCTCCACCTTGCTAATCGTGCCGCCTATACTCATAGAGCCTAATATTGCTAATTGGCTGATTGCAGGCTTTCTCAATGCCCCTGAACACAGGGCAATAAAAGCCGACAAAGTTAACTGAGAAGTCATGCCAATACCCTGCATATCCTGGATGTGCATCAAAAAATCGTTGTTGTTTAATGAAATAGTACCGCTGATATTCTTTTTATTGGCTTTGAAATAATTAAAAGCTGTATTCACATTCTCCTTTGCATCCCTGCTG
>DASRMO010000027.1:0-3094 GCA_035647895.1 Clostridia bacterium | reverse complement strand
TTCTTATATTTATATCGTTTAAAATATCTTTTCTAAAATTAACTCCTATAAATTCATAATCAGGTATAACAAATTCCTCGTGCCTTATTGCCTTATCATCCGTATACTTACCCCAGTCCGCAATATCGGTATATACAAAGTCTATGTCTCCATTTTCAAATAAGGATAATTGAGCTTCTTCATCCGGGACAATGAGGACATTGATTTCTTCTATATAGGGTTTATCTCCCCAATAATTATTGTTGCGAACTAAGGAAATTTTCCTGGACTTGTCATATTCTTCTATTTTATACATTCCTGTTCCAACAATATTTAAATCCTCCTGCTCTAAAAGTTGCGCCTGATTATTTTGAAAAATATGCTTCGGTAAAATAGGAAATGTCATGGTTTCAAGTATATTAGCCGTATTGTCCGACAAACCGACTCTTACGGTATTTTCGTCTATTTTAGTAACACCTGTTATATTTTCTAATGATTGCCTATATATTGAAATCTTATTGAGGCCACTTATATTCCCCTTTATTGCATTGAATGTAAAAACTACATCGTCAGCAGTTACGGGCTGTCCATCATGCCATTTAACTCCTGTTCGCAGTTTAAAATCTATACTCTTCGTCTCGTTAAATTCCCAGCTTTCAGCCAGTAACGGTTCTATACTCATATCCTCTTTAAAGGTAACCAATCCCTCATATATCAAGTGATGAACCTGAAATAAATCCTCGTTCCCATTAAATAACGGATTGAGTGTCTGAAATCTGGTAGTGGATATGGTTATTTCCCCTCCATCCGCCGGAATATAATTTTCTAATGCCTCTTCTCCCCCCTCTTCATCATTTATATCAGTACCGGGGCTACAAGAGGTGAGCAGTAATAATATTATCAAAATAATACTAATATATTTTAAACTATTCACCTTAAATCTCCTCCAGTGATAAAGTTTATATAATTTATCTTATTTATAAATTTGGGTATATATTTTGTAATCTCTCAAAACCTTTTTTTTATAAACCCTGGTTTCGTGAAAAGGAATTTTATATAGTGCCTTCCCGTCCCTACTATACCTTGAATCGCCTAACCACTTTTTAACATTTCCATTTCCGGCATTATATCCCGCTATTATCAATTCGATATTATCTCCAAACTCTTGCTTTAATACATTTAAATACCAAATGCCGAACTGTATATTTAATTCCGGCTGAAAAAGCATATCCCCGGAATAATTTGATATTTCTAATTTCTCGGAAATCCATTCTCCTGTGATAGGCGCTATTTGCATCAAGCCCCTCGCATCTTTTTTTGAAACAGCATCGGGATTAAATCTGCTCTCGTTTTTAATTATAGCTACAACCAGATAAGGATCTGTCCCGTATTTCTTAGCATATTTTTCTACTAACCTGTAATAATGAATGGGATAGATTGTCCTTATAATCCACTTTATATTTTGAAGGGCAATGACTGCAACAGCCAGTAACAGAATAATTATCAAAAATCTGAAACATCCCTTACGTAAAACCAACATAAACTACAACCACCTCAAAATATCATTCAATTATTCTTTTCCAATTTTCCTCTATCTGTGCCTGCAGATAGGCTAAATCTTTCGAATTGTCTATAATTAAATCAGCATACTTTTTTTTATCCTCAAGGGATATTTGTGCATATATGCGTTTTTGAGCTTGATCCACACTGATATTTTCTCTCTCAACCAAGCGTCCAAGTTGCATTTTTTCAGGTACAGCAATGAGCCAAACCTCTTCAACCAGATCCATTAAATTCAACTCAATCAATAAAGCCGCGTCTAATATTATAACACGATTATTATATGTATCTCGATATTGATTTATTTCATTGATGATCTTTTCAATTATATAAGGATGTATAATTTCGTTTAATTTTTTTAACAACTCAGTATCATTAAAAACAATATTGCCAAGTTTTTTACGATTGAGCCTCCCGTTTTCAAATAAAATCTCCCTTCCAAAATACTCTTCAATCTCTTTTAATGCAGGGCTGCCTTTTTCCACTACCTTTCTGGCAATTTTGTCCGCATCTATGATAATAGCACCCAGCCCTTTTAATATATTTGATACTGTAGTTTTACCACTGGCTATTCCCCCCGTAAGCCCTATGACCCGCACCATAAAACCACCTCTTAATTTATATCATACCAATTATCGGCATAGGATATATCTACTTTTAAAGGTACTGATATTTTAACAGCATCTTCCATGGATTCCTGCAAAATTCTGGTTACAGTTTCCTTTTCATTTTCAGGGCATTCTATCAGCAACTCGTCATGTACCTGAAGAATCAACTTAGCTTTCAGGTTTCTTTCTTCTAATGTTCTGTATATTTTAACCATAGCAATTTTTATAATATCTGCAGCACTCCCTTGTATTGGAGTATTCATAGCCATACGTTCTCCAAAACTACGAATATTAAAATTAGATGATTTTAACTGCGGCAGGTTTCTTCTTCTATGAAAAATTGTAGAAACATAGCCCTTTTCCTTAGCCTCTTTAACAATATCCTCCATGTACAGTTTTATAGATGGGTACTTCTCAAAATAACTGTCTATATATTGTTTTGCCTTATGCACCGATATGTTTAAATTTCGCGACAGGCCAAAATCACTTATTCCGTAAACAATGCCAAAATTAACCGCTTTTGCATCGCTTCTCATACCGGATGTCACCTCATCCATAGGTACTTCGAATATTTCTGAAGCAGTTCTTTTATGTATATCCTGATCTTTTATAAAAGCATCTATTAAATTTTTATCACCGGAGATATGTGCAAGTATCCTCAACTCAATTTGCGAATAATCCGCATCGATAAACAGGTGTCCATCATCACAGATAAACACTTTGCGTAATCTTCTGCCTATCTCTAACCTTACGGGTATATTTTGCAGGTTTGGTTCCGTACTGGATATTCTTCCCGTGGTTACAACTGTTTGGTTGAAATTAGAATGTATGCGATTTGTAACCGGATTTATAATGTTCAGCAACCCGTCCACATATGTGGATTTTAGCTTTGTAATCTGCCTGTATTCGAATATTTTGGGAATAACATAATGTTTATCGTATAATTT
>DASRMO010000026.1:0-4906 GCA_035647895.1 Clostridia bacterium | reverse complement strand
GTATATTTCTACATGCCGAAATTTCTTCATTTATTATCAGAGATATGTATAATGCTGAACTTGATAATATTCTGCTAAAAATATACAATGTAATTAACAACTCAATACAAAGGAGGTTTTAAAAATTGATTGTAGGTTTAGATATGGGAGGAACTAATATAGATGCAGTTATTATAGAAGACGGAAAAATATTAAAAACAGTAAAGCAGCCTACCGATAGGGATAATTTGTTTGAATCCATCTGGGGTACCCTGAATGTACTGCTGGAGGATTGTGATAAATCTAAAATTAAGAGGATAAATTTAAGCACCACAGTATCTACCAATGCTATCGTAGAGGACAAAATTTCACCGGTAGGTGTTATTATTCAATCCGGTCCGGGTCTCAATAATAAATTTTTGGCCTGTGGTGATGAAAATATATTTATTTCCGGATATGTCGATCACCGGGGCAAGGTAGTCAGGGATATAGATTCAAGAGAAATAAAGGATGCTGTCAAAGCTTTCAAAGAAAAAAACATACAACATTGCGCTGTAATTACAAAGTTTTCCACCAGGAATCCGAGGCATGAGATAAAAGTACATGACGCCATAAACAAAAATTTTTCTCATGTGACGATGGGGCATACGCTATCCGGTAAATTGAATTTTCCCAGAAGGGTCTTTACTTCTTACCTGAATTCCGCTGTCTATGATACCTTTAAAGATTTTGCCCTTTATATCAAACAATCCTTGGAAAAGGAAGGGATAAACACACCTGTATTCATATTAAAAGCTGATGGGGGAACGATGAATTTGGAAGCATCGGAAGAAAAACCGGTGGAAACAATCCTCTCCGGCCCTGCCGCCAGCTTTATGGGAATCAATGCTATGCTCGGCACCGACGAGGATGCTGTCCTTCTGGATGTGGGCGGAACCACGACCGATATATTCTTTCTTGTGGACGGTGTTCCTTTGTTTGAGCCCTTGGGCATAAAAATAGGCCCCTACAATACTTTGGTGAGAGCCATATATTCCGTTTCCATAGGTTTAGGCGGAGACAGCAGTATAGATATAGAAGACGGAAATATTAAGATAGGCCCCAGAAGAGAAGGTGTGCCCTATGCCTTCGGCGGTCCAAAACCCACCCCTACCGATGCAATGATAGTTTTGGGCGATATAAAGGATGGCGATAAAGGGAAGGCACATGAAGCTATGAAAATACTGGGCAAACAGCTCAATTTATCGGTAGAAGATACGGCAAAAACAGTACTTGAAACCATGGCTTCCATAATCAAAGACAAGGTAGACGAGCTCCTGCAGGAAATCAACAGCAAGCCCGTCTATACCATAAAGGAATTATTATACGGCAAAAAGGTGGAGCCGAGCCTTATCAATATTATAGGGGGCCCTGCTCATATACTGACACCTATATTGGAGAAAAAATTTAATCTGCCCTGCTATTTTCCCGAAAGTTATGATGTTGCCAATGCAATCGGCGCCGCTCTCGCGAAGACCACCACGGAAATAACTATGGTGGCCGATACCGAACAACAGATACTCTCTGTTCCTGAATTGGGGGTATATGAAAAAATAAGCGGGAATTATACTTTAGGCAATGCCAGGGAGAGGGCTATTGAGCTGTTGAAAAAATCCGCACTGTCCCTAGGTGCGGAAGAGGGTACTATAGAAACCGAAATAGTCGAAGAAAGCAGCTTTAATATGGTACGGGGATTCTACACCGGCGGCAAAAATATAAGGATAAAAGCTCAAATAAAACCTGGCCTTATTCAGGAGTTAAGAGGTGAAATAAATGATTAAATCAAAGAACAAATTAGGGCTCGTATTTTTCCCCGCTTTTGACTGGGCTATCAGCAAAACCCATCCGGAAAGGGAAGAAAGGCTTTTATATACGCAGGATCAAATTTTTGAGGAAGGAATAGAGGATATTGAAGGCATAAAATTTTATAACCCGATCATAGCCGAGGAAAAGGATATCGAAAGGGTTCACTTCTGTGTCCCCGATGTAAAATCCAGGGTTACACAATCCCATTTAATATCGGCGGGAGGAGCTATAAAGGCGTTTCAGGCGGTAATGGATAAGGAAGTAGATAAATCCTTCGCCCTAGTCCGCCCGCCCGGACATCATGCTCAGAGGGTGGTATACGGCGACAGAGGATTTTGTATAGTAAATATAGAGGCGATAATGCTGGAAAGAATACGTCAACAATATGGGCCGCTCAGGATAGCCATAGTCGACAGCGATTGCCATCATGGGGACGGAACCCAAGATATATATTGGAACGACAAAGATACTCTGTTTATCTCTTTTCATCAGGATGGCAGAACTCTTTATCCGGGTACGGGATCCGTAGATGAATTCGGCGGCCCCGGGGCTTACGGATACAATATAAATGTACCTCTTCCGCCGGGAACAGGTGAAGAAGGTTTTTTATACACACTCAACAATGTGGTTATGCCTATATTGGATGACTATAAGCCGGATATCATTATAAATTCCGCAGGACAGGACAACCACTACTCCGACCCTATCACAAATATGAATTTTACCGCACAAGGATATGCAAAATTGAACGATATATTAAATCCCCATATTGCCGTCCTTGAAGGGGGATATTCCATAGAAGGTGCACTACCCTATATAAACCTGGGTATAATATTAGCTATGGCGGGCCTTGACTATTCCCATGTCAAGGAACCTGATTATGACAGGGATAGGTTAAAACAACCGGACAGAATCACAAAACATATAAAAGAGGAATGTGAAAATATATATAATTTATGGAAAAACAAGGATGATTTGAGGCTTAAAAGCTATAAAAAAGCAACCCATGTGGAAAGACCCAGACGAATCTACTATGATACGGATGGAATATTGGAGAGCCAGACACAGAGATTTACAATCTGCAAAAAATGTTCAGGAGTAAACACGATTACATCTAAGGGTGACATAGGATATAATATATTTGCTATAACTATCCCGAGGGATGCCTGTCCCGATTGCATCGATGAAGGGTATAAGATGTATAAAAATTCCCCTCAATATACCTATTCGAATGTATATCTGCAGGATAGGGTAAATGATATTTACTATTCTAAATAATTAGACTTTAAAATGGGCGGTCAAAGGCCGCCCTATTCTTATACATGATTATTCCACTGCGATAATTGACAATTATTACACAGTCTGCCATTCCTCTTGTTGCCTTCGGTTTCTATGTGAGTTTTTGTCTAAAAGCCACAGAGGACAGAAAAGCCATATTTGCAAGATAGGGTGAATGATGTCTATCTTCCTGAGTAAACTTTTGTTGAACTGTTGTTGGGAAACCGGCGTGAACTGCAAAAACAACCGGCAAAATTAAAGAGACAAAAAAGCCACAGGGGACAGTCCCCTTGGTCAACAAAGACTGACCAAATGGACAGTCCCCGTGGCTTTTAAATGACCGGGAGGACCGTCAGCCTGTGTGAAAAAACACCTTTCTTACTTTTTGTCATCCTGAGCGAATGCGAAGGATCTGTATTTTGAGCCGTTCGAGATTCTTCGCTACGCTCAGAATGACAATTTTCACACAGCCTGCCGTCCCTTTGATTTTGGTTTACCGATTTTGCAGGTTTCTTTAGTTTTGCCCTTGGTTTCTGCGATTTTTATGGTTTTTTATCTGACAATTATCTCATTCAATAGACCACATATATCATTCCGTATACCTTCCAACTCCTCATCGCTGTAGGATGTGAATTTATTTCGCCCCGCTAAAACCGTCTCGCCGTCTTTAAAATTTTGAAGCACATATGTATTACAACCTTCTATTTCTTTGGCTATTGCTTTGATGTCTTCCGCACTGAGCAGTTCCTTACATAGAGTGGTCCTAAACTCATAATCAATTTTATTTTCCAGCAATATATCAATGCTTTTCCGTATATCTTCCAAAACTACAGGTGCCCGGGTGATTGACGGATATTTTTCCATGGGTGCCTTTATATCCATGGCAACATAATCTACTAATTTTTCATCAATCAACTTTTCAAGTAAATCGGGATTTGTACCATTGGTATCTAATTTTATATTGAAACCCTTTTTTTTAACCTTACAAACAAAATCATACAATCCTTTCTGAATTGTAGGTTCTCCGCCGGAAATACATAGGGCATCTACAAATTTCTTTCTACTCTCCAGAAAATCGATGATTTCTCCTTCCCCTATCTTATTCCCTTCATTATTTACAATAGAACTGTTATGACAATAGGGGCATCTGAAATTACAGCCTCCTGTAAATATCACCGTGCAAATATTGTTTGGATAATCTATAAATGATGATTTCTCTATCCCTAAAATATTGATGCCGCCCTTATCCCGCATTTATATCTTTCCCTACATCAACTGTAAGATTCTTTAAACTGGTGTCTATTTGAAACTCAACACGGTCCTTATATTCTTCCTGTTTACCTTTATTCCATACTTGAACAGGCCTATGAAAACCTACGACCCTGCTCCAAACCTCTGCCTCGTTTCCGCATTTAGGACATTCAAAATGCTCTCCCGCCAAGTAACCATGTTCAGGACATATGGAAAATGTAGGGCTGACAGTAAAATAAGGGATAGAACTCCTCTCCATTACCTTTTTGATCAGCATCTTACAGGTCTCTATATCTTTAATTTCCTCGCCGATAAATCCATGTAATACCGTGCCTCCTGTGTATAAGGATTGTAGTTTTTCTTGTAATTCTACGGCCTCAAAGACATCAGTAGTATAATTTACCGGAAGCTGTGTGGAATTTGTATAATAGGGTTCGTTTTCACCCTGTGTGTATATTCTAGGATATAACTTTTTATCCATTCTCGCAAACCTGTAAGTAGCCCCTTCTGCCGGGGATGCTTCAAGATTCCATAGGCTTCCCGTTTCTTCCTG
>DASRMO010000025.1:0-3602 GCA_035647895.1 Clostridia bacterium | reverse complement strand
TCCATCTTCCTCATCCTCCGATGGATTTGTACCATCATGGATTTTGATACCATCCCTTTCAATTTGTTCTATCAGGCTATTTAAGTTGTCTAGGGCTTCCTCAGTGAAGGTTTTCCCGGAAAAATAGGTCTCCTGAATACGGGATAATTCCATCTCAATTTGAATGATTGTTTTTAAGTCACCTAAGGCAATAGGGACACCATCCACACTTGCTATTTGAGACAAATCCGTATTTTCATCTTCAAGCAAATCCATCACTTGTTCTAATGTCAGTTCTTCTCCATTTAAGTTCACGGTCTGACTTACATTTAAATTGCCTTCTTCATCTAATAGACCGAGAGCTTGCAAGGCATCATAAATTTCATCCGCATTCTCCTCTGTAATCGAGGAGATTTGTTCCAATAGGTCTTCATTTTGTTTTGGATCCTGATTTAGGAAATAGCTGGGTGGTATAGAAATCATTCCCCTAAAATTAGTTTCCGATGGATTTGTTTCTCCTATACCATTACCATCATCTTCAGCCCCTAAATCCGGATCATAATTCGTATCATCTGCTAAAGGACTTGGCGGAGTCAATAGCGGCATATTCTGAGAATCGATAAAATTGCTGTCAGGATTGCCTGTGTTTACCTCCGCTAAGGCTGCTATTGGCAGCGATGTCAAAATCACGCAAAAACATAGTATACCTGCTAAAATTCGTTTTTTCATTCCTCTTTGTCCTCCTGTTTTAATACTTTTTCTTGCTTTTTTCTCGGTATCTTATGCAAACTGCTGTAATAACTGTAGCAGCTGCAAAAGCTATGATGCCTACTAATACATAGCCACCTGCATCTTCATGCAAGAGCATAGTACCATAGGTCCCCTTTGCTTTGCCCTGTACACCTCCCGTCATAGAGCGAATTACGCCCACAAGGGAAAAGGATAATACTAAACACAGAGCGGAAAGGCCACCAAACAATCTGGTTTCTCTTTTATTTTGTAATTCTCTTGCCAGCAGCTTTACCCGCCTGATCCGTTCTGATGTATTATACATTTCAAAGTCTCCTTTCTACAGGATAAGGCTTTTATAAAATCAAAAAATAAACTGTTTAAAAAACCCTTCATATATATAGGTACAAAAAATCCAAAAACTACGCACCTAAAATTGAAAAAATATTAAGTTTTTGTAACAAAAATAGAGCCACCATATTGGTGACTCTTCGAAAAAATACTTATTCGGTTTTTATGTAATGTTTTGATTTATAAATCTCGTTTATGACTTTTCCTACAATCATTGTAAGGACAGGTAATGAATAGGCAATGTATTGTGTTATGCCACCGTGTGCAATTAAGAGATTATAAATGGCATGAAAGGTGATAGCTGTACCTAAAAGTCCAAAAGTACCTGCTATCCTGAGCCAGACATGCTGCCACACATAAACAAGACCGTAACTTGCAATTGCACCACAAACGATATGCATTGCCCCTGTACCGAACCCTCTAACTAATATAAAAGAAAATTGTGCAGCACCGTTTTCTATTAGATAGCAAATATTTTCAAATGTGGCAAAGCTAGTAGCCACGATTAGAACTGCCTTATTAATTTCCTCAGGTTTCGGCTCGAAGACTAGCAGATAAAAGAGCAAAGGTAGTAGCTTCATGATTTCTTCCACCACCGGAGCAATCTGCGTTGTGGCATTTATAAAATCTGCGTTATATAGTTTAGCAAAAAATGTGTTAATATAAGCTGATAATAAACAAACTCCCATACCTGCAATGCAGAAGAAAAAAATACCGTAATACTTTTTCCCCATGTAAAGAGTTACTAATAAAAGTGGCCCTGCTATGCAGACAAAAATATTTTCGATATAGGTCATGCACTCACCGCCTTTTTCGTAGCCGGAAGAAGAGCAAAAAGTGAAGCAGTCAACAGAAAATCAATCCAGAAATAAGGGTTGGTATAAGTATCACTTATCCAAAAACAAGAGGATGTCCATAGACAATATTCCAGAATGATAATACGTAAAACGGCTATATGAAAAAATTGCATAGCTCTTAGTTTTCCACTCTGCCTCCTAGCATAAACCAATCCTCGTGTGGAATGCCACGCAACAGCCATTGTCAAACCACATATCAGCAGATTGGATAATATATCACCACGTAATAAATACAAGATTAATTGCGGAATACAAAATATTGGAACAAGCCATACTGCCGGATGTCGAAACTTTCTTTCATCAGGAGTAGATAGAGTATATTCTATCGTCAATAAAAACATATAGCTGGCATTCCATGCAAACTCTGATACATAGAAAATTTGAGGTGTATAATTAAATAAGAAAAAATGAAGAGTCCAATAAAGTGTACCCAACATAAAAGTACCAAAAAAACAAGTGAGAAGTAAATATGCTTGTACACGATTTTTGTAAAATAAAATTCCTGCACCTATAGTAGCCAGCAATGTTACTAAAAACTGTAAAAGATTATTAAAAAGTTCAATCATCCTTGTCCTCCTTGTCCTCTTGATCTAACTGATTTGTCAGCTTAATTTTATAAGATAAAATTGTTACGCTAATCCCAAGAGCAAAAGCAAGAAATCCTATAAGAACAAATCCAAAAAAATTATTTCCTTCAAATATGCTGGCAGCTGTACCAAAATTGGTATACTCACCACCAGACATAGAATTCATTACACCCGGCATAACAAATGATAGCCCCACAAGAAGCAGTAAACAGGCAGCGAAAGAGCTGATACATAACATACGCCCCCTGCGTATCCGTTTTTGACCTTCAATTTCTTTAGTGCGTAATTTAACAGCCAAAACTCGTTCTTCAGTATTCCGCATTAGTAATTCCCTCCTGTTCTAAGTATTTTCGTAAGGAATTCCTTCCCCGATATACTAAGTCTGATACCTGCTTTTCACTCTTCTTCATAACTTTAGCAACTTCTGAATGATGCATATTTTCGAAATAAACAAGATACAGCACTTCCCTGTAATTAGGCTTTAGCCGGTCCATACATAAATATAGACTTTGGTTAAATTCCTCTTTTTGTACAATTTCTTCTATATGTATTTTGCTCTCAGGCTCTTTCTCAATCTCCTCAAAACTAAAACTATGATTTAAATGCTTTTTTTTAACAAATCGTAAGGAAAGATTTCGAGCGATTTTATACAAATATGCCTTGAAGCAACCTTCCCTGATATGTGGTTTTTTTGAAATAAGATAGGCAAAAACTTCAATCATTAAGTCCTCTGAATCATACATATCGTAGAGGTAGCCATTTATGTAAAAGGTTAGCCTGTTTCCATATCGTTCCATTAACAATGCCAAGCCGGCATCATCTCCATCAAGATAAGCCCTGTATAAAGCCTCATCCGCCATCATTTTGCTTGCTCCTCCCCGTCTGGAAAAGATTTATCCCTTTTATTATACTATATATAGCATATTTCCCCAAACAAATTTATTTATTTCTATGGGTATAATGACAAATGGGGACGAAAATTGACAAAATGTGACAAAGGGGGACGTACCTAATTTGTCACACTAATAATGGGGCTGGTATGCCACCTTTTCCCCCCGCTCCTATAAGCACTTCATCTGCCTCTAATCCTTTTTTAATC
>DASRMO010000024.1:0-2082 GCA_035647895.1 Clostridia bacterium | reverse complement strand
ACAGTTATATAATAGCTCAGAATTTTATACTATAGCAAACATAAACACCATTGATCGTTCCAGAGAAGTTTTTATGGACTCTTTTGATGTTGGCATTGTTTCTATATTCGGTAGTTTTGCAGCTTAAATAAAAATGGAAATGATATATCCCCTGGAGTGTAAGGTCCTAGGGGATAATTTTTTTTGAAATTTATACATTTAGTAGTAGCTTAATGTGGCTTAGTATGATATAATAGTTAATATGATTATTATTTAGGGGGTAATGCAGAATGAATCTAAATGTTTCTAAAAGAAAGAATGGCCGAATTTATTTATATATAGAAAAAAGCTACCGGGATAAAATCACAGGCAAGCCGAGGAAAAAGAACGTTAAGACTTTAGGTTATGTCGATGAATTAGAAAAGCATTATTCTGACCCCATTGCCCACTTCAGGGAAGTTGCCCGCCAAATGACCCTAGAGGAGAAATCCAGCCGTCAAATAACTTTAAAAGTTGACATGAACGAGGATTTATCAATGAATGCTGAGGGTTCTAAAAATTTCGGTTACGCGGTTCCACTAAAAATTTATCATGAATTAGGCCTAGATCAATTTTTAAAAAACAGGTCGCGTAGCGAGAGATTTGAATTCAATGCAAATTCAATAATGATTCTTCTTGTTATTTCCCGCCTTCTTTCTCCGGGTTCTAAAATCAAGGCCTATAACGAAAAAAGCCGTTACTTTGAGCGTTTTGATTTTTCTAAAGACGATGTTTACAGGGCCCTTACCTACTTTGATAAAATATCAAATGACCTGCAACGTTATTTGCATGAAAGCGTACGAATGAAATACGAATGCGATACCAGTATAATATACTACGATGTTACCAACTACTATTTTGAAATCAAAAAAACGGACGAGAACAGAAAGCGTGGCAGGTGCAAGCAAAACCGTAAAAAGCCAATAATCCAAATGGGTCTAGCCCTGGATAAAAAAGGCATTCCCCTCCATTATGAGCTCTTTCCCGGCAACTGCCTTGACAAGCAAACATTCCGTTCTGTCATCGGCGAGGTTAGAAAAAAATATGATACTGGGCGGATTGTTGTGGTTGCAGATATGGGTATTATCACAGGAGACAATATTTATTATTTGACCGGCAATAAGCCTGAAAAGCCAAAGAACGGGTATGTATTCAGTTTTTCCGTCCGTGGTGGGACTAAGGCTTTCAAGTCATATGTTCTTGATGAAAAGGGATACACGGATGGCAGTGGGAACCTTTTGGAAGATGATGCTGATTTTAAGGTGAAAGACAGGATAACCTATAGGGATATCAATGTAACAATGGAAAGCGGCAAAATCCAAAAGAAAACCGTGTATGAAAAACAAGTGGTATTTTGGTCCAAGAAATATTATTTAAAGGCTAGGGCGGAAAGGGCCGAAATGATTGCAAAAGCGGAAGCGCTTGTTGCCAAGCCCGGCGAATTCAATAAAGACACATCCTACGGCGCAGCCGCTTACGTTAAAAATCTTGAATACGATAAGAAAACCGGAGAAATATTAAATACCGGCAAAGTTCTTTATATAAATGAAAGCAAGATAGCCGAAGAAGAGAAATATGACGGCTATTATTCGATAGTAACGAGCGAACTTGGCATGTCTGTTGCAGACATTATTGATACATACCGCGGGCTTTGGGAAATTGAAGAAACATTCAAGATAACAAAAAGTGATTTACAGACACGCCCTGTTTATGTTAGTGAATATTCCCATATAAATGCACACTTTTTAACATGCTTTGTAGCACTAACCATTCTCAGGCTGATACAGCAAAAAACTGACAGCAAATATTCAACGGCCAAAATCCTGGAATGTTTAAACAAGATTCAATGCTCTCATGAGGATGAAAACATATATTTATTCAATTACAGAAATGAAATGACGGATGCTATAGGTAACGCTTTTGGCATTGATTTTACAAAGAAGAGACATACATTGTTAGAAATTAAAAAAATTTTAGGAAACGTGAAAATCTAGTTATTACACTACAACTTTGTGTAAAATTATAAATGCCCAAATCCATGTAATTGCAATGGGTTTGGGCACT
>DASRMO010000023.1:0-2732 GCA_035647895.1 Clostridia bacterium | reverse complement strand
GTGCAACTCTTGTAAAAAGTGCTGTTAAGGGAGGATGCGGCGAATGCCAAACTTCGTGCCAATCCGCTTGTAAAACCTCATGTACGGTAGCTAACCAAGAGTGTGAAAAAAAATGATTACATAAGGATAATGCAGCAGTATAAACCTACTGCTGTTTTTTTCATTATAGTCGAACCCGATTTCCCAAAGCTTACAATTCTAGTATTTTCATTTAAAAATGAAAAATAGAATTGCATAGCTCTGGACCTGTGTGACCGAAAGGAATGGCAAATCGTTGGTAGGTCAAACGCAACGAAAGGAGTTTTATCCGATGATTCACAAATTTTATCAGGACGGCACCTATATGGTTATAGACGTAAACAGCGGTGCTGTCCATGTGATTGATGAATTAGTTTATGATGTTTTGGACTTTTATCAAGATAAAGAGGCAGGGGAAATTATAGATTTACTTGAAAGCAAATATTCCGGTGCGGAAATAGAGGAGGCGATAAGTGAATTAGATTTTATAAAGGAGCAGGGCCTCCTATTTTCAGACGACCGTTATTTCGATCATAAATCCCTCAAAAATAAAGAGCCCGTTGTAAAGGCCTTATGCCTGCATATAGCCCATGATTGTAATATGCGCTGTAAATATTGTTTCGCATCCCAAGGGGACTTTAAAGGTAAAAGAAGCTTGATGAGTGCCGAAGTCGGCAAAAAATCAATAGACTTTTTGATCAAAAATTCCGGAAACCGCCGCAATTTGGAAGTGGACTTTTTTGGCGGAGAGCCGATGATGAATTTTGAAACTGTCAAAGAGATTGTTGAATACGGGAGGATTGAGGAAAAAAAATACAACAAAAATATCAGATTTACTATAACTACCAATGGCCTTTTGCTTGATGAAGAAAATATGGAATATATAAATGAAAATATGTATAATGTGGTGCTCAGCATTGACGGGAGAAAAGAAATAAACGATGCCATGAGATATACAATAAACGGACAAGGTACCTATGACATAATAATTCCCAAATTTTTAAAGATGGCGAAAATGAGAGAACAGCGCGATTATTTTGTAAGGGGTACATTTACAGGAAATAATCTTGATTTTGCAAAGGATGTATTACACTTGGCCGATTTGGGGTTTAAAAGTACATCCATAGAACCGGTGGTTACCGAGGCCCACCATGACTATGCCATCAAAGAAGAAGATTTACCTATCATATTTGAGCAGTATGAACTTTTAGCCAAAGAGTATGTTAAAAGGGCTAGAGAGGGGAGAGGGTTCAGTTTTTTTCATTTCACAATAGACTTAGAACAGGGCCCCTGTGTTATCAAGAGGGCTTCGGGATGCGGCGCAGGTGCGGAATATCTGGCTATTACTCCTGAAGGGGACATTTATCCCTGCCATCAATTTGTCGGAAATGAGGATTTTAAAATCGGAACTGTTGAAGAAGGAATAGTATATACCACGTTATGTGATGAATTCAACAAGGCACACATCTATAGTAAAAGTAAGTGCAACAACTGTTGGGCAAAATTTTATTGCAGCGGAGGATGCCATGCCAACGCCTATAACTCCAACGGCAGTATTTATGAGCCTTATGATATCGGTTGCGAGATGCAAAGGAAGAGGATTGAATGCTCCTTAATAATTCAAGCAAAATTAGCGGAAAAATAAAAAGTATGTCTTATTCATTTTTTCCGGCACTAAGCGGACATTATGGATGAACCATTTTTTTCGCAGTAAGTGAACATCACGAATGAAACAATTTTTCCGGCAATAAGCGGACATCACGAATGAAACAATTTTTTCGCAATAATCGGGCATTATGTATGAAACAACTTTATTGACGGTTATTTATTCTGAGTATATAATTAAATTTAGTATGTAAAGGACTGGAGGGATAGTATGAGAGCGAGAAATATCGTTATATTTTTAATCATTATTGCTGTTTTGGGATTATCTATATTTGTAGCTTTTAACGGATTAAAAATAGGAAGTTATAAAATAAAACCCGTAAAAGAATCGGTCCGCCAGGGCCTTGATTTAAAAGGTGGGGTTTATGTCGTATATGAAGCACAAACAGATAAGACCGGCGTAGAATTAGAACAGCTGATGGAACAGGTCATAGAGGTTTTTAGTAAACGTGTGGACAGTATGGGGCTTACAGAACCGTCAATTACCAGAGAGGGCGGAAAGAGGGTCCGTGTTGAGCTGCCGGGAGTAAAGGATGCTCAAGAGGCCATAAATATGATTGGTAAAACGGCACAGCTGCAATTTGTTGCTGCAGACGGCGAGGTTGTAATTACAGGAGCAAATGTATTAAAAGCTCAAGCGGGATTTGGACAGGGTAATGCCCCGCAGGTAAGTTTACAATTTGACAAAGAAGGGGCCCAAAAGTTTGCAGAAGCAACCGAAAGATTAGTAAATATGCCGAATAGAGAGGACAGAATAATTTATATAATATTAGATGAGGATGTCATTTCATATCCGGAAGTCAGCACTAAAATACCGGATGGACAAGCATCTATTACAGGTAATTTTACTATAGAGACGGCATCTAATTTGGCAGCATTGATCAGAGCCGGTGCCC
Organism: Clostridia bacterium; assembly: GCA_035647895.1. Taxonomy (GTDB): domain Bacteria; phylum Bacillota; class Clostridia; order Peptostreptococcales; family Natronincolaceae; genus JAAZJW01. Next base: position 153 of record DASRMO010000023.1, on the reverse strand, counting down.
TGCCTGTGGAATTGGAAGAGATTCAGACCTCAACAATTACGGCTACTTTGGGGGAAAATGCATTACACAAGAGTTTACAGGCTGCCAAAATAGGAATTGTGCTTGTATTTCTTTTTATGATTATTTTTTACAGAATACCCGGTGTGGTTGCAA
>DASRMO010000022.1:0-4361 GCA_035647895.1 Clostridia bacterium | reverse complement strand
AAAGGAGGGAGTTTGATGGATTTGGATATTATCCTCAAGATAATTTTATTTATTATTTTAATTTCCTTGCAGTATTCTCTCAACACAATAATTGTTTTATTAAAGGAGCTCAAAGTCTTATTGATACAATTAAAAAATGATAAATTTTAATATAGCACCTATTATGAAAAATATAGGGCGGGCAGAAATATTTATCGGATGAATATTTGACATGTGTGCTTATTTGCACTAATATGTTAATATTACAATATATTTCTATTGGGGAGGGAAAATCGGATGGATATAGATAAAAAGGTATGGGAGATACTTTTTTCTGAAGAAGATATTTTAAACAGAGTTGCCGAATTAGGCAGGCAAATTTCCTCTGATTATAAAGATAAGAGCCTGTATGTGATTTCATTGCTGAGGGGCAGCTTTGTATTTACGGCAGATTTGGTTAGGAAGTTGGATATTCCTGTCAAAATAGATTTTATTGTAACATCCAGTTATGGATATGAGACGGAGACTTCGGGTACAGTAGAGATAACCAGCCATATTGAGGAGGATCTAACAGGTTATCATGTGTTAATAGTAGATGATATTGTGGACTCAGGCCTAACCATGAAGAAAGTAATAGATCATTTAAAAGCAAAAAATCCGTCCGGTATAAAAAGCTGCGTATTGTTGGACAAGCCGGAACGCAGACAGTTAGAACTTGTACCGGATTATATCGGTTTTACTATTCCGAATAAATTCGTTGTAGGTTATGGATTGAACTACGGTGACCATTATCGCAATATTCCATATGTGTTTGCCGTAACGGATGAGGATAGATAAAGGAGTGCAGAGTATTATGACGGAGCAAAAGAGGTTGAGGGTACTGGATGCGAACATACTGTATCTTATCGGGGCCATATTGTTTTGGACTATAGGAGCTTATTTTCAGTCTAAGGATCTACAGACCGGCCTGATAATCACTCAATACATAATTATACTTTTACCGCCAATAATATATATCATGGCAAAAAGATTGAGTGTGAGGGAAGTTCTTAAATTAAACAAAATAAGTTTTAAACATGTTTTTTTGATAATATGTATTACCATTTTGATATATCCGGCTGCAATCTTTGGAAATGCATTATTAATAACAATTATAAGTTTTTTAGGAAATTTGAATATACCGCAATTGCCTACGGCTACAAACAGGAGCGAATATCTGATGCTTATATTTATAATCTCCATATCGGCAGGTATTTGTGAGGAAATATTTTTTAGAGGATTTATTTTGTCAGGCTATGAGAGGATGGGCAAGAAAAAGGCTATTATTTTTTCAGCAATTTTATTTGGGTTTTTTCATTTTAATATATATAATCTTTTAGGGCCCATAATATTAGGATTAGTTTTCGGATATTTAGTCTCGGAGACAGGCTCCATCTTTGCCGGGATGGTTGGGCATATTGTAAACAACGGTTTCGCGGTTACACTCGGATACATATTAAATTTAGCTGCGGATTTTATTCCGGGTACGGATGCAGCCGGCGAAATGGCTGTAGATATGTCGGTTTCCTTCGCTATGTTAGTAAGTACAATACTGTTTGGAATTATTTCTATAATAACCCTATCAATTGCATATCAGCTCATGAAGATTATTAAGAGAGATAAGGAAAAATCGCATTTAGAAATATATGGTGAAGATGGGGAGGCAGATGTTAAAAAATCTGAGTTTATACCATTAATTTTTACAGGAATTTTATTTATAATAGTTACTATAATACAGATAAGAGAAATTATTTCTTTGGGATAAATTAAGGCTCAGTTCAGAGGGAGTTTTAACTTTCCTCTGAACGCAAAGCCGTATAAATGCCCTGTGGGTATATCCGGAAGCTATGCAATTCCCATCCTCCGTTTACAGAAGTGGAAGTGTTGGAATTGTAAGCTGTCTGATAAATATAAGGGTATGTTATCCTTATATTTTTTTATTAAATATTTAGATTGTTTACATATAATTGAATATATAAAACACAAAAATCATTTGAATAGTTGAGCAGGTGGTTTTTATATTTTCAGGTTAATTTCCGATGAAAAGAATAATACTAAACTGGACGAGCGAATCAAAATTTAAGATAATAACGGGGGCAGTTACAAAAAATATGGATATATTTGACGAAATTTCAAAAGGAACAACATAGGAAGGGGAGTTATATGCTTACAAGGCTTATAATCATTGCAATTACGCCTACTGTAGCCCTGGCTCTTGGAATATATTTAACAGATAGATATGATAGGGAGCCGTGGCATCTCCTGTTACGTATATTTCTAATGGGAGCATTATCCGTAATACCGGTAATGCTTGTACAAAGAGCTTTGCTATTTATCAATGTTTTTTCGGGTTTGTTATCTGTAGCATACATTGCATTTATAGTTGCCGGATTAACAGAAGAATTTTTTAAAAGGTTTGTAGTTATCCACGGTGTTTATAATCATGCTAATTTCGATGAAAAATTGGATGGCATAGTGTATTCCGTATTTTCGGCCTTGGGATTTGCCACCGTAGAAAATATCATGTATGTTGTATTTCGATATATGGAGACCTATTATGTGGGCATTATGAGGGGGCTTTTATCGGTTCCCGGGCATATGTTATTTGGTATTACAATGGGTTATTATTTATCATTGAGCAAGTATACGGAAGATTTGAGGTTAAAAAATCATTATTCCAAAATGTCATTGATCATACCTGCAATTTTACATGGCCTGTTTAACTTTATTTTAATGGCACAGATCCCAATCCTTATGCTCATTTTTATTCCCTATGTTATATATCTATGGGTCAGCAATTTAAAAAGGTTAAATCAGTATACTATAGCCAGCAAGGATGAACATGACGGCACAGGAGATTAGATATATAATATCAATATTTTAATTCCTTGATGAGTTTTAAAAATAAAAGTATTTAGTAGATTTAAAATTATACTATATGTTTTCCTGACCGGCAATAATTTTAACCATATTTTCTATTGTAGTATTGATAGGGATTTCAAAAAAGCCGGATCTTAATCGCCTTGAAAGATTTAAATTTTCAGCAGCCTGAACAAATTCGTTTATATCGTCTATTAATTCATTTTCTTTCAATATTTTGGCTATTCCCGTGCCGGAAGCCCCGCTGGGGATGGTTATTTTTTTAGTTTCTTTTACTGTTTTATTTGTCTGCACATCTTTGTTTGTTTCGGAATTTTCGACAATATCATTCTGTTGTTTTCCTGTTTCAATCTGTCTTGTGTCATCTTTTGTTTCAGATTTATCGCCTTTTGAATCTATGCTGTTATCCGGCCGGGCATTTTCCGGATCTATATTTATATCCGGTTGATTATCTTCCGAATCTATATTTGTATCCGGTTGATTATTTTCCGAATCTATATTTGTATTCGATTGGCCATCTTTTAAATCTATGTTGTTATCCGAACGATTATCTATGATGTTATTATTTTGATCTCCCGAACTATCCACAGATTTATCCGCTAACACAGTATGGATGGGTTCATTAAACCATCCTCCCAAATTTATTGTGAGTACGGCAAACATTATTCCTGCAATAATTATAGCAATAAAAATATCTGAAAAATCATGAAAAAAATCTTTTATCTTTTCCAAATAGCTCAGCCCCTTAATAAAATCTTATTGTTTTATTTTAGAATAACATAAACAGATAAAATCATCAATAAATATATATGGATAAAGTATAAAATAACAAATACATCATAGTTGATTTCTATTGTTCACAGTGATAGAATAATATAGGAAACTTCGATATATTATGTGGACAGGGGGCAGATGATGGATAACGAAATAATTGAGTGGATAAAAACTATTATAATATCTTTGATAATTGCACTGTTAATTACAACTTTTATAAAACCGACTATTGTAAAAAATTATTCTATGAGTCCAACATTAGAAGAAAATGATTTTTTGATCATCAACAGATTTTTATATAAGAGAGGTGAACCCCATAGAGGAGATATAGTTGTCTTCAAATCTAATTTAAGGACGGAAACGGGTAAACAGAAATTATTGATTAAACGTGTGATAGCCATACCCGGTGATAAAATAGTAATTGCAGAAGGCGATATCTATATCAACGATAATAAATTAGAAGAAAGTTATCTTGCAGATGTATATACAATGGGGGAGGTTGATTTAACCGTACCGGAAAATGAAATATTTGTGATGGGGGATAACAGGGGAGACAGTTTGGATAGTCGCGACGGGATTTTAGGTTTAGTGGATTTCAATACAGTTATAGGGAAAGCATTCGTACGGATATTTCCCTTGAGCAGGATCGGATTACTAAAATAATAAAAACCCCTGACATTGTCCGGGAA
>DASRMO010000021.1:0-6822 GCA_035647895.1 Clostridia bacterium | reverse complement strand
TCCTACCCTGTCCTCTCTGAAGCATAGTTTCAAATGGACATTTGCAATTGTAGCTTCTTTTGTTTCCTTGGTCGTTTTTCTTATTTGTCCCTTACCCTCGCATTGTATGCACTTTATTGTTCGTGTTTGGCCGTCTATTATGGCCTCAATTTTTCTTGTCCCATTGCACCTGTCGCATTCTTGCCATTCGCTTTTAGTGTCAATAATCCATACCCTATCACCCGGAACGAAGTTGCCGGTAATGTCTTTTACGAATTTATCTATATATTTTCGGGGCATGTCGTATTTCTCCGCTTGTTCGTGTTTTTCTTCTAACCGTCTTAATTCTTCGTGTATTAATTCCATATCGCTTTCTTTTGCCCTGATTTCTTTGTTGAGGTTTTCCAATTGTTCCTGTGCTGTTTTGTATTCCTCTAAAACCTTCCTCGCCTCGGCATTAACTACCCCATGTAGTTTTTGTTTTGCCGCCTCAATAATCATATCCGCCTCTGATGGCTCAATAAAATGTTTTTCGCAATATTCATCAAACATTTTTATTCCTCCCCTTCTTAAACAACTCATTTGATTATCACCCTAAAAAAGTTAATTGCTCTGACACTCCTTTTCTCTTAAGGACATTTCTTGCATGTTCTTTCATAGAGTCATCTGCCGGTTCCCCGCTGTCCATTTTCCCTTCGTACAATACCCTTTCCCAGTTTTCAATTATTTTTCTTTCTAACTTTGCTTCTTTCTGCTCCTTCCGCTTTTCTCTCTGCTCTTTTTTCGTTTGTTTTTTTGCTTTTATCAAGTCGCTTTCGTATTCTACAATAATCCCTGCTTTTGCGTCTAATTTATCTTGAGCTAAACCCCTTGTTTGTTTTGTTTCCGCTCGAATGTTTTCGATTTTAAAAACTGTGTTTCTTTCAAAATATCGTCTATTCGCCTCTTCATGATGAATTATGTAATCCTGACAAAGCTCTGCATAGGCCTCACATATGGGCAACGGCATTTTCTGTTCGAATGCTGTTTTGCTTTTAATTATTCTAATTACTACTTGGCCAGTTAAAAGACTACCATCGTTAATCGTTTTCGTTTTCCTTAAATCATAGAAAACGTTGCCCTTTTTGCCGTTAAGGTTTTTGCCTGTTAAAACACATATTTTATTAACACAATTCCTTGCACAATTCCACGGGTCGTATTTTGCTATCCACTTTAAATCATCCTCATCCCACTTTATGCAGTTACAGTGAATTGCCGTCGGATTATGTTTTAATCCTGCATAAAATTCTATTCTCTTTTGCCTTTTCGTGATTTCAAATTCCTTATTGACTTTTTCAACGCTGTTGTTGTAATCGTAAGGTTTGTCTGTTTGGTGGAACACGCAATTCCACCCTAATAATTTAGTGTCAAGTTTATGTTCACATTGTTTCGACTTGTGATATGGACACCCAAACCTAGGATTATTATTTTCAGGACAATATGTTATGCCATTACAACTTCCGTTGTTATAGTTATGTATTCCGTTTTTAAGTAGTCCACAGGGTGCCTCCCATACCGTTTCTGCAAGATATTCGCTAGTATATTCGAAGTCACTCCAGTTTGACCAATACACATTGTCGGGATGATTGTCTTTTGTGTAGCCCTCCGCAAGAAGTCTCTCCGTTAATTCGTTCATGTCACATCACCCGCTTATATTCCTTTGCTTATTCGTTTATATTCATCAACGGCCTCCAATTGCGCATCCTCTATATGTCTAATCAAGTCCCTAAGCTCATCCGCCGTAAATTTATGAAACATTTTTTCCCTTAACCAATTGCCTTCTTTCCCACACATTCGTTTAATCTTTTTTATATATTTCTTTTTTAGTTCATCTTGGCTCTCGGCCGCTCCCCTCACTTGACTATCTCCAAGTTTATATCGGGGTATTTCAACCGGAATTGTTTGTAGGTTCTTTTCCATTGTTCGCTTTCATACCCTTTCACATCAATCACCCTTGATCGGCCGTCATTGTGAAAGACAATGAAATCTGCCTTGTATGTGATAGCCCTGTCCTTCTCATTCCCCTCGACTAACACAAATTCAGGTTGCCGGCAAAATCCTTTTATTTCGCCAATTTTCATCAGTAGTTGCAACGATGTGTAATAGGCAGCCTCCTTCTTGCTATCGAAGCATATCCCGTCTATCCACGTCTTTTTACTCCGGTACTTGCTCGGCTTGGGCTTGCTTTTTGCTGTTGTCTCTCCCCTCTTCTCTAAATAATCCATATATTCTTCCTCTGTCCAGCGCATGGTTTCCCCCTAACTTTTTTAGGCTAACATCTCAAATAGTGTGACTTGTCCTTCATCTGGTTTTGCTTTTAGGATTTCCTCCACCTGTTTCTTGCAATTTGCAAATTGCTGTAAATATCCTTTATATCTTTCGTGTCTACGCATGGATACCAAATCATCATCTTTTATGGATTTATCTAATCGGGTACAGTATCCAACAACATTATCAATAGAAGTTTGTCTTATTTGTTCTTTGCTCAATAGATGTATTGTTTTGACAAGATATTGATAGTCCGAACTCTCCTTGTATTTTTTCAGCGCCTCTCTTGCGCCTGTCCTTATTTCGTCAGCCCGTGCCATGTAGTCCCGTTCCATTTCCGGGGGTGTTCTCTTGTAATAAATATCCGGCAATTTAATTCCTTTTTCTTCGCATAGTTCTTCAATTTGAGTTTTGTAATATGTTATGTGGTTTCTAATTAGAAACAAGTTCAAGCCATCTGGATAAAGCGGATCATTTCCCCCCTGTGCTTTGAGACGTCTCCATCTATTAAAACTATCTCCCAAGCTATCAATCAGCTTTTTTAACTCTTTCAAGGTAATCACCCCTTTTGTTTTTTCTTTTCCCAATTTGCAAATGAAGATCTGCTATTAGAATCCCCGTCTCCGTTAATTCAGTGCTATCCTTTATCAAGTCCAGTTGGTTTAATTTCAACAATTGCGCTCTTGATACACAAATAAGGTTGTCAATATCCATGTTGGTTTTGTCGCCATCCCCAAATATTATGACGTGCCCCGGCGGAACCGGTCCATTGATTTCCTCCCATATTAAAAAATGTTTTGCTTTCCAGTTTTTCTGGAACTTTCCTTCTTGTATTTTTACTTGGACATAGCCGTCTTTTGTTATTCTTTCCGAGCCGACAGGCACCCAATTATGCGGTTTTCTCCCCTTTTTAAATCTCCCGTCGTTTGATAGTTTTATGCCCTTGTCTTGCATTATTGACTCTATAGATGCTTGCGTTCGGTTGTCATTATATTTTTTGTTGAATTTTTTAGTTATTTCTTTGTGGCTATAACTCCGGGATATCTTTCTCAAATAGTCTATTTGGTCCCCTGTGTATTGTCTCGTATAGGATTTTATTCCGTGCCTGCACTTTACCCTTGATATTGCATATAAGGTTTTATTTGTTTTAAATCTATTGTTGAACATTTCCCTTATTTCTTTATTAGTTCTGCCTGTTTCGTCTCCTATTTCTCTCAGATACTCTATTTGTTCTTGGGTGTATCCATTTTTCCCGGCTCTTTTCATCCTACCCCTCCAACATCTTCGGCAGCTTCAGATCTGCGTCCATCCTGTCATCATAAATTTTCATGGCTTGAACCACTACTGAACCGGAATTTATAATATTTTTCGCTATATCTCCAATGGCCTTTGCCCTGTTCATTTCTTCTTTCAGTGCCTCACCTTTTAGTTCGCCGTCATTAAGTCATTCCAACTGTTCAAATAATATACTGTTTAGATCCCCCAAAGTATTTTTGTTTTCCATACATAAACCTCCTAACTTTTGATATACCATCTGCCGTTGATGATTACGTCGGCTAAATTAGCAGCCACAAGCGAATCCGCCAACTCGCTCATTATGTCATCTAAATTATTAAAAGTAGAACAATATGTGCCCATTGTAAATTTATGCTCAACCCTTACTTCCTTCCCGCTGCCTGCCGCTGTCATGAAGTCAACCTGCGGGTCGATTTTCTCCCACAGATAACCGAGCGTAGAAATATTAATTTCAAAATCTTCCATGGCATAAAGCCACATCAGCCGACCCTCATAAAATCCAAGCTCTTCGTTAAGTGCGCCGTCTTTTTCGTTGTGCAACTTGAACCGAATATCTATCTCTTCTTTTCCCTCGTCTATCAGATTTTTGAGATATTCTCCTATTATCTCGTCGGTTGTATAAACTTTTACATTATTACTTTCTTGCATTGCCATTCCCCCTTTTATCCTAATAACTTTTCAATTGTTTTTTCTTTATCTTTCGCAGCCCTAGCCCTTCGGGATTTGCCCCTTGTCTCCACAGGACAACACATTTCCACGATCCGGTCATATGTCCGAGAAATCCCATCTTCTCCGGTTAGTCTTTTTTTAAGTCCTTCCCTGGTCAGATTTGTTGTAATAATGCAAGGTTTTCCTTCCCTGTATCGTGCATCAATAATTTCGTATATTTTTTCTTTACTCCAGGCTGTATTGTTTTCTGCCCCTAGATCATCAAAAACTAACAAGCTTGCATTTTTTAGGCTGCTTATTATTTCGACCTCGCCTTCATCGCCCCAGAAATTATATGTTTCTTTGATTTTTCCTAGAAGGCCGATGCTGGATATTGCGATCACCGGCACCATGTTGCTGAGAAGTTCATTCGCTATACAAAATGCCAAAAATGTTTTGCCGGTTCCGGGCGGACCGTATAATAGCAATCCCATATTTTTTTCTTGCATTTCTGGCCATTTAGCACAATAATTTTTCCCCAATTTATTCATCTCTTTGTTTTCGTTGTCTATTTTAAAATTTTCAAATGTACATTCTTTAAACCGGTTCCCCATAAGAGAGTATTTTTTCAGGTTTTCCAATTTGTGCATCCTCTGCTTTTGTTTCTCAATTTCCTCTAATCTTTCTCTTTCTTTAGCTTCGCAGGGACATAAACATGCCACTTTTCTTTCTATGCCAAATATTTCAATTAGTGTTTCTTTTTTACCGCCACATTTAGAACATGTCTTCAATTCGCTAGAGCTTGATGCCGATGTCTGCATATTGTCCAAGACCTTCGTCATCGTTTTCTTTATTTGCTCCATCAGATCCGTCCCCCTTAAATTTCATTCCGCCTTCGTTTTTCCAATTTTCGAGTATTCCCTCTATATATTTTTTGTTTCTTTTGCCTCTCTTTTCTGCCTCCAGCATCGCATTTTTAACCCAATCAAGTCCGTAATCTTTGAGGATGTCACTTATCCAACCTGATGTTAGCGCATTAGGCTGTCCAATTATTTGCTGGTAGAGGGTGGCTATTTCACCAAAATTTTTGTCAGGTTTTTTAAGAAAAGGACTATTACCGCCTTCTTCTAGTTCTAGTTCTTCTTCTATCTCTAATTCTTCTTCTAGTTCTTCTTCTAATTCTTCTTCTAATTCTGTCGCGTTACTTGGCGTTACACGTAACGTTACATCATCATCCTTTTCTTCTAGCTTCTTTCTTTCCCTATGTGCCGCTACCCGTTTGCGTGTTTGTTCCCTTATCCTTTCTAGGCCTGCTATGTTCTGATGTTTCTCCCAGTTAGTTATTTTTAGAAATTCCTGTTCATCAAATTGGATCATCTCTAACCGGGCCAATGTTTCTAGCGCCAATTTAATTGTGTTAAGAGGCCGTCTAAATTTGTGAGCTAACATTTCAACCGTATATGGAATATTTTCGGTTAAGAAAACAAACCCGCCTGCGTTACATTTGCCGGCCAAGGTTAACAACTTGATCCATACAATCAATATTGCATCTGCCTCCGGTAGGCTCTCTATAAAATCTATTTTTTCATCTTCAAACATATTGGTAGTGATTTTAATCCATTTAACCTCTGCCACTAATGTCCCCCCTTTCGGGAGGGGCACATTGCCCCTTATCTTAATCGTATAAATCAAACTCCATGTAATGTTTTATCTTAGTAATCTTTTTGGTGGATCTGCAGTATTCGCATTTTTCACATCTGATAGGCTTAACTATTTCATTTTTTACCTGGATAACTCGGTCAATGTTCTGTTGGACCTTCAATAGTTCGCTATGTATCATGTAGTAATCAAAATACATAATCTCATGGTCCGGCGGCTCTTGTTTTGTAACCACAACCATGTGAGGTATACACCAATCCTCCGGTTCCCTGCCCTGTGATATTCTCTCTATTTCCGCATATACAGCCATCTGTGTGAGATAACCGTATGCTTCAAGGAAATTCTCATACATCTGAGCCTCGTTGTTCCAAAACTTTCCGTCTATATCTTTTAACGCCTTGAGGTCTGCAAATACTTTTATATCCGGATTGTAACTGTCCAACATAATTTTCCATTCAATGCCGAACAATTCACCCGTTAAAACAACCTCTTTTTGCCCGCTCAAAACCTTCATGACCATCGGGTCTTTTTCGAGGACATCAATCATGACATTACAGTGTTTGTAATTTGACTTCAACTGTCCGGCCGTGGCCCCTCTGCTGCTATACAAATCAGGATTGTTTGCCTTAAATTCTTCCAACTTTCCCTCGTTCCACGAATGAACAAAATGACCCTCCATGAATGCCTCTTTGAATGGCTGTTCATATTCGCCTTTTACTTTTGCAAGTGCCATGGCCTCGCACCCACCCCAGGCAGGTGCGAAATCCTTGAATTGGCTAACCGACATATACCTTTTGTTCGCCTTGTTGCTGTGATAATTTTCCCTATTCAATTTCAACTTGTTCACCGTCTTCATCCCCAAACGGGCTCGAGTCTTCCAACTCTTCAAATTCTTTCATCATTTCCGCTTCTTCCTTGCTAATCTCCGGCGCT
>DASRMO010000020.1:0-2827 GCA_035647895.1 Clostridia bacterium | reverse complement strand
ATGACTTTATAACATATAATATCAAATATAGGATATAATTACTGGAAGGACATATCAATTCAACCCACCGGATTAACCGATTTCCATGACGCATGAAAAAATATAAAGGAACAGGTGATAAAATGAATAGTAGCATCAAGGAATCAACACCGCGTAAAAGATATACCGTTAAGGAAGAGATAGCCAACAGTATAACCCACGGTATCGGCATATTGTTCGGAATTACGGCACTGACAATTTTGCTCACCTTCTCCATTCAAAAGAAAGAGACCATATCTATTGTTTCTTTCAGCATTTACGGTTTATGTATAATACTGATGTATCTGTTTTCCACCCTGTATCATAGCATCTCCAACCAAAGAACAAAAAAGATACTCAGGGTATTTGACCACTCATCCATATATCTATTTATTGCCGGAACCTATACGCCCATTGCACTTCTTTCAATGAAAGGATACCTGAGAATCATCGTTTTGGTGGCTGTATGGTCTATCGCGGTATTTGGTGTAATATTTAAAATAACCACCCATTCGAAAATGGACAAATTCAAAAAACTATCCTTGGCATTATACCTAGGTATGGGTTGGATTGCGGTATTTACCATAAAACCGATAATCGCAACGACGTCCGCAAGATTTTTTGCCTGGATTTTAGGCGGTGGTTTGATGTACACACTGGGTACCATATTTTATAGTATTAAAGAATTGCCTTACAGTCATGCAATTTGGCACGTGTTTGTTTTGGGTGCCAGCATAATCCATTTTCTCGGTATATTTTTATACTTAATTTAATTAAAAGAATAGGCAAATCAGCCTTTCCTGTTAAAATCGCAAATTTTTGATAGCTCAACAATAAAAAATCATTGCGGTGCAATTTTTTTGTCATATATATATCTGAGAAATATAACACTCAATGCAAGGGATATTATTTCGGCTATGGGAAATGACAACCATATAAGATTTACGTCCCCGAACAAGGATAATACATGTGCGGCAGGTAACAGCACCACCAACTGTCTTGAAACAGCAGTGAGTAAACTTAGCAGTGCATTACCGAAGGCTTGAAATACCGCACTCGTCACAACACTGATACCTGCAAAAATATAACTTAAACTGATAATGCGCAGAGCCGGAATTCCAATTCTGAGCATATCCTCCGATGCATTAAAAGGTGCCAGTATCTTCTCAGGCAATATCTGAATCAAAATCAAGCCGAAAATCATAATACAAAAAGCATAAGTAATGCTCAACTTAATAGTCCTGACAAGTCTCCCTTTGTTCCCGGCTCCATAATTGTAGGCGATAATAGGAACCATACCGTTATTTAAACCGAAAACCGGCATAAATATAAAACTTTGCAATTTGAAATATATTCCGAAGACAGCAATAGCTGTGGAGGAAAATCCCTTCAAGATATTGTTCATTCCATAAGTAGTTATGGAGATAATAGCCATCATAGCCATGGAGGGAATGCCTACGGAATAAATATCTTTGATAACCCTTAAATTAGGTCTGAAACCTTTTAAGCTTATGCTGATTTCCCCGTTCACTTTAAAATTAAAAATGATAACGAGGGTAGCCGCCGTTATTTGCCCGATAACTGTTGCTATGGCTGCACCTGCTGTTCCCATTGCGGGCATTCCAAAATATCCGAATATCAAAATGGGATCAAGAATAATATTTATAATGGCACCTACCCCCTGCGCAATCATAGTATAAAGGGTTTTTCCCGTAGATAGTAACAACCGTTCAAACACAATATGAACGAACCTGCAAATAGATCCCACACAAATAATACTTAAATAGGAAACACCATATTCAATGATTTCCGCATCGTCAATCTGGAATGTAAAATAAGACCTAGAGAAAAAGAGACCAAATACCAAAAATAAAATATAACTGACTAACCCCAGCAATATACCATTATTAGCCAGATTGTTGGCCTTTTGAAGATCCCCCTCTCCAAGGGCTCTGGAAAGAAAAGCATTGATTCCCACGCCGGTTCCCACAGCGATAGCAATTATAAGATTCTGCACGGGAAAAACCAAGGAAACTGCGGTCAATGCATTTTCGCTGACCTGCGCCACGAATATGCTGTCTACTACGTTATAAAGGGCTTCCACCAACATGGATATCATGATGGGCAGAGACATATTTATCAATAATTTTTCAACGGGCATAACACCCATTTTGTTTTCTTCTGTTTGTGTCATTTTTGCTCCTTTTCATACTGTCTATTCAGTAATTGCGGCATATTCAATCGAAATTACCTTGTCATCTTCAATTAAAAGCGAAATTTTGGATTTATCCAACTCATATGTGTACATACCTGAATTTTTAGTATAGTTATCACCGTATATCGACAGGACATCGTCTAAATCGCAATATAAATAAATGCCCTCTTTTGTAGACACGCTATCATCCAAAAATATGACAGATGCCACGTGATCCACTCCGTTTATTTCATATGTGTGGAGCTCAAACCCGCCATATGTATAAATTTTATCTAGCCCCCCAAACGCACAGCTTTCCGCCTCGAAATAATCTATATGTTCCCCTAGGTTTTCCAAAATAGGAACCGCCTTCCCGTTCATAGCAATTGAAATTCCGCTATATTCAAATACATAACCCCCGGATTTTTTATCGTCATTCGGTTTTTCGGTAGATTCCACAGGCATACTGTTGTCTTTATTATTATCTAAATCCTCCGCTGTATTTTCCTTACCACCGCAACCGGTCAACAGCAAGACTAATACGATTAATAACAAGCCTACTCTTTTCATTTTATTTCCCCCGTTTTAAAAATATAATTATAACAGTTAAAATAT
>DASRMO010000019.1:0-4833 GCA_035647895.1 Clostridia bacterium | reverse complement strand
CTTATAAATAACAGAAAAAATCCGTTAAAGATGGCCAAAGCATTAGGCATGTTTATCACCATACAGCTGCTTTTAAAACAGTTGGCGATCAAGAGAATTGAAACTTATGTACAGAAAAAGTTTAATATAAGGGGCAGGGCTATGATTGTTCCGTACCCGGAGATCGGCAGTGACATAGATAGATTAGAGGACATTGAAATATTAAAAAGATACGTGTAAAGACCTAACAAATGAACTTCTTCGTTAGGTCTTTTTTTTATGCGCGAATATAAAATGATTAAAGTGTAAAGATTATTAATAGTGCTTGTTCGCTGTTCCAGAAGATGATATTTACAAAGGATTTAAAAGACGAGATCCCTCACTGTGTTCGGAATGACATAATATGGCATCAACCCGGGACGGGCGGTATAGGTTTGACCTGCGAGGGACCTTCGAGGGACCTCTATGTATTTATAATAATGGTGAAGATAAAAAATGTATTATTGCACAGCTTGATGTGGGGAGATAAGGATTATGATAAGAATTATTTTCGATTATATAAAATTGTTATTCGGCATTGAGATGTTAACTCTATTTGTGTCTGTTGGATTATTTTTATTGCTCAGGGATGTGCCGCTTTTAAATAAGAAGATGCTCAGGAGGGAGAGCACCATAATAAGGCTATTAGGTTATATATATATATTTGGCAGTATTATTTTATTTATAATCATAAGGCGCAGGTAAAGTAAAACAGGAAACAGGACTATTCGTCTTATAGTTCATGAGGGATTGTTTTAAGCACAGCATAAAACCCGGGAGGAATTTTGATGAGTTTGTGGGAAAGGTTGTTCGGCAAAAAGGATGAAGATGCAGATACGGATTTTGGGGAAACGAAAGTATACGGGAGCCTAGATAAAAACTTCAAGGCAATCAAGGATATGCTGGTAGATTGTGATGATGTCTTATATAGAGAGATTAAAATAGGCGTGGAGGGAAATTACAGGGCAGTCATAATATCTATAGACGGCATGACGGATAAGGATATATTGAATGATTACATACTTAAAAATTTGATGGTAAACAGCAGGATAGCACCGCCCGATATAGGAACTTTAAAGAGGCATATGAGTGATGTTATAAAGGATAAAACATTGAGTGCTACCGAAATAAAGGAAATAGAGACTATCGAACAGGCTGTTGAGGATATATTGATCGGGGACACTGTAATTATTTTAGATAATTATGATAAAATAATCGTTATTGGCACAAAAGGTTGGGAAATAAGGGGCATCACCGAACCGGAGACGGAAAACGTTGTGAGGGGGCCAAGAGAAGGATTTATAGAGACTCTCAGGGTCAATACGGCCATGATCAGGAGAAGAATCAGAGATCATAAACTCAAGATAAAAGGATATCAGATTGGGAAACGATCTAAAACCGATGTGAGCGTTCTTTATATAGAGGATTTGGTCGACGAAGATGTGTTAAAAGAATTGGACAAAAGGTTAAGAGCGATAGATATAGATGCAATAATAGACAGTGGATATATAGAACAGTTCATAGAAGATGATTGGCGCTCTATTTTTCCGCAGATACAGAATACGGAAAGGCCTGATGTTGCCGCAGCCGTACTGTATGAAGGCAAAGTGGTTATTGTAGTGGACAACAGCCCCTTCGCACTGATAATTCCATCCGGATTTAATGCCATGGTGCAATCAGCGGAAGACTATTATGAGAGATGGGGTATTGCTACATTTATAAGGATTTTGAGATATATAAGTTTATTAGTATCCCTGTATACGCCGGCATTGTATATTGCGGTGACCGCCTTTCATCCCCAGATGCTTCCTGCCAAATTGCTTATGTCGATAGCGGCTAATCGGAAAGATGTTCCGTTCCCATCCGTGCTTGAAGCCGTTATTATGGAGATAATATTGGAAATACTTAGGGAAGCCGGGGTCAGGTTGCCCGGTCCCATAGGGCAGACCATAGGTATTGTAGGCGCCATAGTGATAGGACAGGCTGCCGTGGATGCCGGGATAGTGGGCTCTATAATGATAATTGTAGTATCTATCACGGCAATCGCCTCTTTTGCTACCCCCAGTTTTAATTTAGCAGCCGGGGTCAGGCTCTTACGTTTCGGTTTGATAATTGCATCTGCCATTTTAGGTTTATATGGGATCATGCTGGTGACCATATTGATATTGATACATTTATGCAGTTTAAAAAGTTTCGGTGTACCATATTTAACTCCTTATACGGCATATGTAAAACAATATAGTGATCTGAAAGATACATTTATAAGGGCTCCATGGCCTGCCATGCGCGATAGAGAAACAACGGTCAAGAAATCCGAACGTAAGAGGATGCGGGATTATAGGGATGAAGATTTAAACAAAGAGGAGTGAATATGACGGATGGGAGATAACAAAGGCACTGTTTCAACAAGCCAAATGGTATCTATTTTAATATTAACCGCAATCAGTACGGGTATACTTACATTACCCAGAAATTTGGCAGAAGTAGTACCCTATGATCATTGGGTTATTTTATTAGCTGCAGGAACATTTATAATGATAATGATTATAGTTTATGCATGGATTATAAGGCTAAAACCCGGAAAACAATATTTTGAGATACTCTGTGATTCTCTGAGTAAACCGATAGCTTATATAACGGCACTGGCATATATAGTATATTTTATAGGTCTTATCGGACTGCTTACAAGGCTTTTTGGTGAAGTTATAAAGGCATATCTGCTGGTAAGGACCCCTATAGAGGTGATAAATATAAGTATTTTAGCCAGCTGTATCTATTTGTCGAGAAAAGGTGTGGAGGTATTGGGAAGAATGGCAATGTTCTTGCTTCCTATAACTATATTGATCACAGCATTTTTAGCAATTTTATCTTTTATAAATACAAATCTTAGAAATTTACTGCCGGTGTTTCAGATCACCTTTACCGAGGTTTTACAGGGCATACCGGTCACTCTATTGAGTTTTTTAGGCCTGGAGGTGCTTTTGTTTTTTGGGGCCGACCTTGAGAAGCCAAAGGAATCTATATGGGCAACAATTTCTGTAGCAGTAGTAGTGTTATTTTATCTATTAGTTATAATATTAACTTTTGCACAATTTGGGACGATACAAATGAGGAGTTTAATTTGGCCTACATTAGACCTATTTGACACTGTAGAGATCCCGGGGCTTTTTATAGAAAATCTGCAGGTAATAGTTATGAGCACATGGGTAGTGACTGTGTTCACAACAATAGCTCCACTGTACATGGCGGGTGTAATTACAGCTAAATCTATAATGAATTTCAGGGACCGAGCTTCCCTATCCGCACCTTTTCTGCCTTTTATATATTTTGCTTCTTTAATCCCCAAAAACCTGGCACATTTATACAGTATAACGGATAAATTCACTCTATATTTTGCTAGTGTTATGGTTTTTGCCGTACCGTTGATAGTTTTAATATCCCTGCTTATACGGACAAAATTGGGTAAGGAGGCCAAAACCAATGCATAAAAAGTTTGTTGTTTTTATATTGATTATTTTATTTTTACTGACGGGCTGCTGGGATAAGATAGAGATAGAAGAGAGGGCACATATCGGTGCGGTGGGTATAGATATGTATTCTAATCCTGATGATAAGGATGTGCCAAACCGCTACACATTTACGTTTGCTTTTCCGGAGAATAGAAAAGATAGCACAAAGGATATAATTGTCTCAAGCGTTGGTGAAAATTTATATAGTGTTTCCCAGATAATGGCATCCAGAAGCAATAAGGAGTTCTTTTTGGGGCATTTGAGAACTGTAGTTATAGGAGTTGATATAGCCAAGGACCCGAAAAGCTTTCGCCAAATACTTGACGGAATAGAAAATAACGAGTTTTTAAGCAGACGTGTCGTGTTGGCTATAACAGAAGATTCCGCAGGGGAAATTATTAAAATTGTTCCCTCTATGGAGAATAAACTTGGGGAATTTATTGCAGAAATATTTAGAAGACCGGATAGAATCGCAAGAATCGTGGGCGGTTCCATAGGAGATATATTTACAGATCTTCATGAGAGTGGAAATACGCTCATACCCAAGATAATACCGGGGGAAACCGATGTAAAAATAGCGGGTGGAGGTATAATCAACAATTATGAATTCAGGGGGTGGTTGGGTGAGGAGGAAACCGCACATTTATTGGTTTTAAAGGGCGAAACAAAATGTTTGTGCGGTATGGACGTTGAATATAAAGGCCATAGTATTCCCGTTGCATTAAGGTCTAAGAAACCTAAACTCAGGTTAATAGAAGATGAAGATAACATAAAAATTTTAATAGAAGTTGAAATGGAGGGGGATATTAAACAGACATATTTTGAAGCAGATGATGACATGTTAGAAGTTGCAACCATCAGCAAAATACAAAATAAAATGGAGGAGGTAACCGAACAAAGGACCAGGACTGCAATAGATAAAATTCAAAAAGAATTTGAAACGGACATAATAGGTATAGATAGATATCTGAGGCAATCACATTACAAATTATGGAAAGAGATAGAGGATGATTGGCAGGAGATATTTCCCAATATAGATATCGATGTGAGTATAGATATAAAGATACGAAGGATAGGGCTAATAAGATGATGGCAAGGGATGGCAAGGATGGCAAGGGGACGTTTTGTTTGCCACCTTTTCTTGTTGCCAATTTGCTTTGTAAATCGATGCGGCTCATAAAGCGAAGAATCACGTTTTACTGTATAAAGTTTCCCCCGGTTGTAAATAATAAGAATACAATAACAAAATGTATATAAAGGGGAAATGAAGATGTATAAAAAGTGGGTTGATAAATCAGTTATAGTA
>DASRMO010000018.1:0-5166 GCA_035647895.1 Clostridia bacterium | reverse complement strand
ATATAATAAGTTAGCTTAGAGTAACTTTTTAGAAATTACGAATATCTGTATATCTATACTTTTAAATAAAATTTAAGTTTTCATTTAAATTTATAGCACATCAGTTGCCGAAAGGAGGATAAATATATGAATAAGAACTATCTACCCCTTTTTGAGGTTAATGTCGGATCCGAAGCCAGAATATCTGAGCTTTTATCTATAGGGCTTTCCAGAAGAAGAATGTTAGATTTAGGGCTTATCCCGGGAACAATTATAAATGTGATCAGAAAGAGCCCTCTGGGTGATCCTATAGCCTATAATATTCGCGGGGCCTTGATTGCCCTGAGGAAAGAAGAAGCAAAACAAATTTTAGTCAGCAAAATTAATTGATCTGAATATGGAGGGAATGCCATGGATTTAACCTGTAAGGCTTGTCCAAAAATAGCTCTAAATCAAAATTTTAATATTAAATTAGAGGATGATAATGAACTTGTAGTTGCATTAGCCGGCAATCCCAATGTAGGAAAAAGCACGGTGTTTAATGCCTTGACAGGCCTCAATCAACATACGGGTAATTGGCCCGGTAAGACTGTTTCAAATGCCAGGGGAAATTACAATTATAAGGATAAAAAATTTATTCTTGTCGATTTGCCCGGTACCTACTCTCTATTGGCAAATTCTGTCGAGGAACAAGTAGCAAGGGATTTTATATGTTTTGGAAAACCCAATACGACTATAGTTGTCACCGATGCCACTTGCCTTGAAAGAAATCTGAATATAGTCCTACAAATAATGGAACTTACGGATAAGGTTGTTTTATGTGTAAACCTTATGGACGAAGCGAAACGAAAAGGAATCTTAGTTGATATAAAAAAACTGGAAGAAGAACTTGGAATTCCGGTAGTAGCTACAATAGCCAGAAAGGGTAAAGGACTAAATGAATTGATGAGTAAAACATATAATATTGCCCTGGGCCTTGAAACTACATCTCCTAAACAAATTGAGTACCCCAAAATTGTAGAAGATAAAATTGATAAAATTTCAAAGGAACTACGGGGCATTTCCAAAAATAAATTAAACACGAGATGGATAGCCCTGAGACTTCTGGAGGGAGATGCTACAATGCTGGAATCTATCTGTAAATTTGTATTAGATAGAGAAGATGAATGCAAAGGGGAGGGAACTTGTATATATGGATGCTGGTAAAAATAAGAATGAATATGACATAATAGAATCCCTGAAGAATACCTTAGATAAGGAAAAAGATGAACAATTGAAGGATATTATTGTCGGCAGTATATATGCTGAAGCTGAAAAAATAACCGGAGATGTTGTTACAAAAAATAGCGGAAAAAAAGTTGATTTGGATAAAAAATTAGACGATGTTTTAACATCAAAATATACGGGTTTCCCGATAATGTTTATTCTGCTGGGAATTATATTTTGGATAACTATAGTTGGGTCTAATCTCCCTTCGGAAATGCTTTCAAACTTATTTTTTGGAATAGAAAAACATCTGACGAATTGGTTTATGTATATGAATACACCTCGGTGGTTACATGGGATACTGATACTCGGTGTTTATAGGACCCTGGCGTGGGTAATATCCGTAATGCTCCCCCCGATGGCTATATTTTTCCCGCTCTTTACCTTCCTGGAGGACTTGGGTTATCTCCCGAGAGTAGCATTTAATTTGGATAAATTATTTAAAAAAGCCGGTACCCACGGCAAACAATCTCTCACCATGAGCATGGGTTTCGGTTGTAATGCGGCAGGAATTATAGCATGCAGAATAATTGAATCTCCAAGAGAACGGCTCATTGCAATGATCACAAATAATTTTGTTCCATGTAACGGACGTTTTCCAACCCTGATTGCACTGTCTACTATTTTTTTAAGCGGACTGGTTGCCGCCCAATTTAACAATTTGGCAGCATCCCTGCTCGTATCTGTGCTGGTATTGATCAGTATAATAGTAACGTTAGCAATTTCATGGTTGTTATCCAAGACATGGCTCAAGGGAGTTCCCTCTTCATTTACTCTTGAACTCCCACCTTATAGAAGGCCGCAATTTGGCAGAATACTATATACATCTATAATAGACAGAACTATATTTGTACTTGGCCGAGCCATAGCTATTGCCGCCCCGGCGGGAATAGTAATTTGGTTCCTAGCCAATATAAATATAGGCGGTAACAGCATATTAAACCTCAGTGCCGCATTTTTGCAACCCTTTGCAAATTTAATCGGTTTAGACGGATTTATATTGATGGCCTTTATTTTAGGGTTCCCTGCAAATGAAATAGTGCTTCCCATACTGATTATGAGTTATATGTCGGAAGGCGCCATGTTGGAACCGGACAGTATCCAGGCTATGAAAGAACTGTTCGTTGATAATGGCTGGACTTGGCTGACGACATTAAATTTCATGTTATTTACTCTGTTCCATTTTCCTTGCGGAACAACCCTTTGGACCATAAAAAAAGAATGCGGCAGTAATAAATGGACTCTATTCAGCGCTATTATGCCTACTGCGGTCGGTGTTATAATTTTATTCATAATAACACAATTGGCCAAGTTTTTGATTTAATATAGAATTTAATAGACAGAGAGCATCCGAAATATCCCCCTAATTTGCTCAAAAAAAACAGGTTGGTAAACCAACCTGTTTTTAGTATTTCACCATAACATAAAAAGGTACTAATCTAAATATATATGTAAACCTCAAGGTTTGCAAAGCTATAGATTACATACTCTATTTAAAAATTGATGAAACAACTTTAATTATGCTCTTGTCACATTGGTAGCTTGAGGTCCCTTATCTCCTTCAACGATTTCGAATTGAACTTCTTGGCCTTCTTCTAATGTTTTAAATCCATCCATATCGATAGCTGAATAGTGTACAAATACATCATCACCATTCTCTCTAGAAATAAAACCATACCCTTTTTCTGAGTTAAACCATTTTACAATACCATTTTCCATTAAAAAATTCCTCCTAAAACTTATTGAACCTAGGTTTATAGACCTTTATTCCATATCAGTCTATCATACAGTATATTCTATGTCAACATTTTATTTCCTCCTATCTTTCTGTTTCCTTCTGGCTGTCATTATTCCCCCAATTCGTCCTGTTTCCTTGGCTGTAAGTTCGCCCCATCCAAATCTTTTTATTTTGTCGATTAAATCCAGTTCTTCTGCAATCTCATATTTCATGAGCATATCCGAAGTAAATTCATTTGCAACTTCGTTTGATTTTTTACTTCTCACAGATATCCTCCTCTGCCTTTAACAAAAAATACTGCCCCCTGTAAACTCTTTTAAAATCGATGTTCTTGGTATATCCTCCTCATTTTCCAGACTAACAAAATAATTTAAAAATTTTAACAGCCTCTTTGCTTCCGGATGATAGGGGCTCGTTGTATCCACCTGCCTCAGCAACGGTTCTACATGCTTTTTGAGTACACTGAGTTCATAGAATAATGCGGAATTAAACATAACATCCGCATCCTCCTGAAACGGAAAAATATTCTCTTCTTCACCTCTGCGGACAGATTCCCATAAGGCCAAAGTCGCATTAGCATCATTAGATCTAAATTTACTATCCCTGGCCATCCTTCTGATAAGCCTTGTGTCCGTAGTCGGTATTCTATTATGCTCATCAATACTCAACTGTGTCAGAGCACTTACATATATCTTAAATTTATTTTCCCGAGGTATGGATCTCGTTAATTGGTCATTTAAGCAATGAATTCCCTCTAATATCAATGGTTGTTTCTCGGATATTTTTATTATATTCCCCCTATATTCGCTTCTGCCGGAACAAAAATTAAAGGTTGGTATTTCTACTTCTTCACCTTTCAATATTCTTTCCAAATCTCTATTAAATAATTCCAAATTGAGAGCATTTAATGCTTCAAAATTATGTTCCCCGTCTTCATCCAGCGGTGTGTTTTCCCTATTTACAAAATAATCATCCAAGGAGATTGAAACCGGCTTTAACCCATTGACCTTCAATTGTATTTCCAGTCTCTTAGAAAAGGTTGTTTTACCCGAGGAAGTCGGTCCGGCGATTAGAATCAATTTTTTATCTTTTATATTCTTCATGACGGAATTTGAAATTTCTATCACTTTCTTTTCATGCAATGCCTCTGCAATACAGATAAATTCCTTCTGTTTCTTCGTTATTATCAGATCATTCAGGGCTGCAACATAATCTATCCCTAAAATCTTTGACCATCTCTCTGTTTCTCTGAAAACCCTGAACAATTTTGGCTGTTCTTTAAATACAGGTATTTCCCCATTGTTCTCTCTTCTCGGCAGCTGTATAACCAAACCGGGCCTATAAAATTTTAATCTGAATTTTTTTAAATATCCGGTAGAAGGCACCATATAGCCGTAAAAATAGTTTTTGAACCATCCGCACTCATACATATTGACATAGGGCTTCTCCCTATATTTCATCAGCTCTACTTTATTAATCTGTCCATATTCTTTAAAAATTTTTATAGCCTCGCTCAGAGGCACCTGTTTTTTTATAAGAGGAATGTCCTCCTCGATGATTTCCCTCATACGCTTTTCTATGCGTTTCGTATCATTTTCATCGATTACAATCTTACATGAACAATGAATTTCACAATATAACCCCTTGCTTAACGAATGTTCCACAGAAACCTTGCAATTTGGAAATAACTCCATGCATGCCCTCATCAAAACAAAAGACAAGCTCCTTTGATATATTCTGGAGCCTATAGAAGAACATGCGTTTATAAGTTTAACATGGCAGTCTTTGTCTAAAGTAAAGTTCAATTCCCTCAGCTCATTATCTACAATAGCTGCAACTATTTGGCATTTACCTTTATGTTGGAAATCGTATGCAATTTGTTCCAAGGAGACCCCTTTTTCATACTCAAAACAACCCTTGTTCTCTAATTCAATACTTATAGTTTCCCTATTCATATTTTGGACCATCTACGAATCCCCCCATTTCTGATTGTTGTGTGCTCTATTATAATATATTAATTATATACCTGATTAATCCATAGTTTAAATAATTTCCGAAGGTAATTAATACCCGCCGATAGATTATTGCAAGCCTATATAAAAAATAACCTTCCGTTTTTAAAAGATAAAGGTTATTTTTGAAAATAGTTCATATATTGCCCTCCCCCATTTTTTCTATAAACA
>DASRMO010000017.1:0-3553 GCA_035647895.1 Clostridia bacterium | reverse complement strand
TCTATATTGGATTTTGCAAAACAAATCAGCGAAGGCCTTGCGCGAGTTGCTGTGGGTGCTGAATTAAACGGGGCAAAAGCAGATTTGATGGATATCATAGATGAAGATTGTGAGCTGAATATTTTGAGGTTTGATGACGATAACGGCAAGGATTTTTTGCGCCATACAAGTGCACATATTTTGGCACAGGCGGTCAAAAGGCTCTATCCCGGTACAAAATTGGCCATAGGGCCGTCTATAGAGAATGGTTTTTATTATGATTTTGATTCCGAACATACCTTTACACCGGAAGATTTGGAAAAAATAGAAAAAGAGATGGAAAAGATAGTCAAGGAAGATTTAAATTTGGAAAGATTTGTATTACCAAAGGATGAGGCTATTAAATTTGCGAAGAAACAGGGTGAAGACTATAAGGTGGAGTTAATAGAGGACCTTCCTGAGGGAGAAGAGATTTCATTTTACAAACAGGGTGAATTTGTAGATCTCTGTGCGGGCCCCCATGTGCCTTCCACGGGTAAAGTAAAAGCAATCAAGTTGCTCAATATAGCAGGTGCCTATTGGAAGGGCGATGAAAGAAATAAAATGCTCCAGAGAATTTACGGAACATCTTTTACTAAGAAATCGGATTTGAAGGAGTATCTGCACAGGCTGGAAGAAGCTAAAAAGAGGGACCACAGGAAGTTAGGCAAGGAGCTGGATTTATTCAGCATGAGTGAAGAAGGGCCGGGTTTCCCGTTTTTTCATCCAAAAGGAATGGTTATAAGAAATATATTAGAAGATTTTTGGAAAGAGGAACATGCAAAACGCGGTTATGAGGAAATAAAAACACCTATAATTTTAAATGAAAGATTATGGAGGCAGTCGGGGCATTGGGACCATTATAAAGAAAACATGTATTTTACAAAGATAGATGGTGAGGATTATGCCGTAAAACCGATGAATTGTCCCGGTGCTATATTGATGTATAACAGGAAAAGACACAGTTACAGAGATTTGCCTATCAGAATGGGAGAACTCGGGATAGTGCACAGGCATGAATTATCAGGTGTATTGCATGGGCTTATGAGGGTCAGAAGTTTTACGCAGGATGATGCTCATTTATTCACATTGCCGGAGCAAATTAAGGACGAAATAATTGGGATAATAGATTTTGTAGACTATGTATATGGCGTTTTCGGGTTTAAATACCATGTCGAACTATCCACAAAACCCGAGGATGCTATGGGTACTGATGATGAATGGGATATTGCGATAGAGGCCTTGAAAGTCGCCCTGGAAGAAAAGGGGCTGCCATACAAGATCAATGAAGGGGATGGTGCATTTTACGGCCCTAAAATAGATTTTCATTTAGAGGATTGCATCGGGCGAACATGGCAATGCGGGACAATTCAGTTAGATTTTCAAATGCCGCAGAGATTTGATATAAGTTATATCGGAGCAGACGGTGAAAGCCACAGGCCGATAATGTTGCATAGAGTAATATTTGGCAGTATAGAAAGGTTTATCGGGATTTTGATAGAGCATTATGCGGGAAGATTCCCAACTTGGATTGCCCCGGTTCAAGTAAAAGTATTACCTATCACTGATAAGCATATTCAGTATTCGTTGGAGCTTGAAAAAAAGATGAAAGAAAAAGGGATACGTGTAGAGGTTGATGCCAGAAATGAAAAGATAGGATACAAGATAAGGGAAGCACAGCTGTCACAGATACCCTATATGCTGGTGGTCGGGGATAAGGAAATAGAATCGGAAAAAGTAGCTGTCAGATCAAGGGACAAGGGAGAACTAGGTGCCGTATCGGTTGAAGCTTTTATCGACGATATTGTTGAGGAGATTGGGGAAAAGCGATAATTATATTTATATACCGGCGTTCCGGTTTCCGGCCTTCAAAATATAGAGGCGGTCTTTGACCGCCTTCTTATTTTGCTTGCTATGTTAAGGAGACCTTTGGTTTCGTCACAGGTTGTCGTTTGTCAAACTTCTTATTTCACTTGCTATGTTAAGGAAACCTCCAGTTCTTTTTCTTTATTCTTAGGTTTGGAATTCGATAAAAAGCCGTCTAACAGTTCATCCAGCTCTGTCTTGTTTAAAGCTTCTTTTTCTAAGAGAGCGACAGATATTTTTTCCAGCTCATTCCTGTATTCCGATAAATAATTATATGTTATCTTATAACATTCATCTATTATTTTGTTGATTTCCAGGTTTATAGAATCACTCAATGAGTGTATCATATTGGGTTCATTATGAATAAATCCCAAATTGCTCATTCCATAATCACATACCATCTGCATTGCAATCTCGGTAACTTTTTTCAGATCATCCTTTGCGCCGGTAGATAAATGGTTAAAAACCAATTCTTCGGCCGCTCTACCGCCGAGCATCACCATAATTTTATTACATAGTTCCTCCTTAGTTAAAATGTATCGATCGTCCTGCGGCATATGAATAACATAGCCCAAAGCATGGCCTCTCGGAACGATGGACACTTTTTGTACCATATCCGTATTTAACACTTTTCCTATAAGGGCATGCCCGGCTTCATGGTAGGAGACAACCTCTTTTTCCTTGTATAGAATAGTAGGATTTTTGATTTCTAATCCCGCGACTATTCTTTCGATAGCCTGTTCAAAATGAGATACCGTGATCATGCGTTTGTTTTCCCTGACAGCTATGATTGCAGCCTCATTTGCGATATTGGATAAGTGAGCCCCGCTCATACCGTGGGTCTTACGTGCCAAATCAGTGATATTTATGCCCGGGTCTAAAGGTTTATTTTCAGTGTGTACCTTCAAAATTTTTTCCCTGTCTTTTACGTTAGGGTTGCTTATATACATATGCCTGTCGAATCTGCCGGGGCGTAATAATGCTTCATCCAAGAGATCTAATCTATTGGTTGCTGCAATAACTACAACGGTTTGATTCGCATTGAATCCGTCCAGTTCAACCAATAACTGGTTTAATGTCTGGTCCTTTTCGTTATTGCTGTCTAAATGGCGTTTAGCCCCGATGGCATCAACCTCATCAATAAAAATGACACTGGGAGCTTCTTTTCTGGCCTTTTCAAAGAGATCACGGACTCTTTTAGCACCTACGCCCACATATTTTTCAACAAATTCGGAACCGCTGGCTGAAAAAAATGTAGATTTTGTTTCCCCGGCTACGGCAGATGCAAGTAGAGTTTTACCGGTTCCGGGAGGCCCATAAAATAATATTCCCTTAGGGATTCTGGCACCCATTTTTTTATATTTTTCCGGATTATTGATAAAATCAATAACTTCTATTAATTCATCTTTAACTCCTTCCAATCCTGCGACATCTTTAAAAGTGGTTTTTGGCTTAGTGAAAAATTCGTTAGAATTTTGATCTTTGTCCTTTTTTTCCGTGTTTATGGTCGCATGCGCATATTGCGGATTTTTGTCCAGTCTTATATAATAAATAAATAGCAAAATGGTTATACCAAAGATCAACATGTTATTTTTCAGAGTGAATGTGTTGTTAAATTTAAAATTTGTAAATAGAAAAATATTAGATATAATAGTCAATGCTATAAATA
>DASRMO010000016.1:0-4297 GCA_035647895.1 Clostridia bacterium | reverse complement strand
ATACTTTTTTAAATAAGACATCAGATATACTGATAATTAAAATATTACTCTCTTCACTTTTTATATCTATCATGATATACGGATTTTCAGAATGGGCTCTAACCAGGCTATCCTACAGGGCTCTCACCGCACTGTGTTATGCATCAGGCCTTGTCAGTTTTGAGCTGTTTGCCAAGTATAACAATACGGAGGAATTTGTAAAACTGATTGAAAGATGTAAAGAGTTCAGGGAGTTTAACAAAAAACCGAAATAAATTACGATGGACGGATAAAACCGATGTAATCGAGCTGTAAAAACCGCAAGGACAGCAAAACCAAGCCATAAAACAGGCCCGGGACCTCTGAAAAAGTCCCGGGCTTTGTGGTCAATCTTATTTAACCAAAGGCCCTGTCAGACTGTGTAAAAAAGCACTTTTCTTACTTTTTGTCATCCTGAGCAAATGCGAAGGATCTATATTTTGAACCATTCGAGATTCTTTGCTACGCTCGGAATGACAATTATTACATAGCCTATCATTCCCACGGTTTTTGGACCGTTTCTTCCACTACGGCCTTTAATTCACCCAAAATCTTGATATTTTCTTCCAAACCCAGCCCGTCGACAGTCAATGTGTTCTGTTTGGTTATGCCGTTTACGGCACCAGCATCAACTATGGCCCTTAGGAGTTTTTCCCCTGTTTCCACACTGTAAAGCAAGTCCCTGTTAAAAAGTATAGACACAGCCGCAACCAGAGCATGAGCCCCCCAATTCGACACACCGGCTAATATAAGATAATCAGCAGCGAATGAAGCAGCTATGATATCCCCATAGGGAACATTGGCGACCACATACCGCTTTATCTTCCCCATCCCGATTTCATTGCCCCCGTCGCCGATACCAATTGTACATATACCCCGGTTTTTTGCCTCTTCGAACAAAGAATCCATACTCGGAACAAGGCTGCTTATACGTTCACCCGTCATAGAATACATCAGCCCGTCCGCTGTTTCACCGGGTCTTTCTATAGAAATTAAACAATCGGGTTTATATTTATTTAATAGAGTTTCATAAAAATTTGTTTCATCATGTTTATTGATTATCTCCAAAACTGTTTTTAAATCCACTGATTTTAGAGCAGTTTTAAGTATCTTCTCAGAATATATATCTGTGACTATAATTGCGTTTTTATCCAGCATCTCCAATGCCCTGGCAATTGAAACAGCGCCTATGGGCCCGTCGGTTTCTCCGGAGAACCTGTCCCTAATCACAAATCCGGTGACAATTAAAACAGTGTTTGCCTTTTTTAATGCCATAGCTGCCCCTTTGAGTTCACCGGTCAAATTGACACCCTCCATTCCTCTTCTATCCAAACCATATGTCATAATCTTTTCCAATTTTTCGAAATAGTCCATGTTTGAGTTTCTCCTTATAATTCTCGTTATCAAGTAAACAGTGTAATAATATATAGATATTTGCAAAGCAAATTATTAGTAGAATAAATGCAGCATCCGCTTCGCCCATTCTTTTCAGAATTTTTTCAACAATCCTGCACTATGCTTTGTTTCCTAAAAATGTTAACACATTCTGCACCTGAAGCGCCGTACCATATACCAAACAATCCTCATCTATATCAAAACGGCAGGAGTGGGCACCATGCACAATCCCCTTTTCAATATTTCCGCACCCCAATCTATAAAAAGCAGCAGGCGCCGCCTTTGCGAAATAAGCGAAATCTTCTCCGCCTAATCTTGGGCTCTTCAATATAGTTACATTATCCACACCTAAAACACCTTCCCCGCTATCCCTTGCAATATCTACAATCTCGTCCGTATTCACAAGCGCTATATATCCCTCATTTATAATACATTCGGCTCTGCCCCCCATAGCTTCCGCAATTTGAGTCGTAATGCCCTTTATTCTTTTTATCACTGATGCCCTGGTATCAAAATCCAAGGTCCTTATGGTCCCCTTTAATTCAACCCTATCCGCTATTATATTGCCCCGTGTCCCGCCGCTTATGGCCCCGATTGTAACCACCGCGGAATTTATAGGATCCACATTCCTGCTCACTATACTCTGCAGAGCTATAATTATTTGCCCGGCTATAACTATAGCATCTATCCCTTCTTGGGGGCGTGCAGCATGGCAGCCTTTACCGTGAACAATTATTTCGACACCATCCGTGTATGCATTCGTCTGTCCGTATTTAATACCGATTTTCCCTACTTCTATTTCCGGAGATACATGTAATCCAAATATCGCATCCACCTTGGGATTTTCCATCACACCGTCCTCTATCATACGCTCGGCACCACCCACGGATTCTTCCGCCGGTTGAAAAAACAGCTTAACATTACCGCGCAGATTATCCTCCATATCTTTGAGTATTCTGGCCGTTCCCAGGAGAATAGCCGTATGGGCATCATGGCCGCAGGCATGCATTTTACCGTCAATTGTAGATCTATACGGTGCATCTTTTTTGTCCTGAATCGGCAGGGCATCTATATCGGCTCTCAAAGCTACGGTTTTTCCCTCCTGCTTGCCGCGTATTATTCCCAGAACACCCGTATCCGCTATCCCTGTTTCATATTCAATCCCCAAATCTTCCAAATATTCGACAATTTTATCCCCTGTGCGAAATTCCTCCGTGCTGAGCTCCGGATTCATGTGAAAATCCCGCCTTATATTCACTATCCAATCTTTTATATCCTGTGCCCTAGCCAATATTTCATCATATTTTTTCATTATACGGTTGCACTCTCCTTTATAATCAATTTACCCCCATCCGCATCCAACAGTGCATATACCCCGAAAGGAAGTGTCACTTTAGGCCTGCAATGCCCTGCTTTCAGATTAAAAATAGTCGGTTTTTCGTAGGGTATTATGATATCTTCAAAAACCTCCATCAGATTTAAACTATCACCATATATTTTAGACTCGCAATTGTTCCAGTCTCCAAGAACAATACCTGATGCATCATCGAATTTGCCTGCTAAGGCTAATTGGGTGAGCATCCTGTCTATTCTATAAGGCTCCTCCGCAATCTCTTCTAAAAATAATATTTTCTTTTTGGTATCTATTTCATACCGGGTTCCCATTGTAGCCGATATCAAAGAAAGGTTCCCACCAATAATTATACCACAGGCTCTGCCCTTAACTAAAGTCTGTATTTTTATGTCCTGAGGGTTTGGTATATATTCCATCGGTTTTGGCTCCATAATAGCCCTTAAAAATTCGTTTATAGTAAAATCATCTAATCCCCCGGCAATATCCGAGGAAGCCATAGGCCCATGAAAGGTCACTAACCCGCTGATCTGATTGATAGCTATGTGTAAAGCCGTAACATCACTATATCCCACGAATATTTTTGGGTTCACCTTGATAACACCAAAATCTACTTTATCTAAGATTCTGATAGAACCATACCCCCCTCTCAGGCATATGATCCCGTCGATTGTTTTATCGGCGAACATTTTATTCAGATTATCCGCTCTCAATTCATCTTCGCCTGCCAGATAACCATGGGAAGCAAAACAGCCGGGTGCTAACTCTACCCTAAAGCCTAAATCCTCCAACCGCATTTTTGCTGATTTTACATCTTCTGCTGCCGCAGGGCCCGATGTCGCTATTATACCTATTTTATCTCCCGGCCTTAACGCCTTTGGTCTGAGCATATTTACCTCTCCCTTAAACTGATTTATTATTCCGGTAATTAAATAGCCCGAATGTTTAATGAGATTAATTAGCATAACAGGCCAAATTAATTAGGAGCTAAAAATAGCTCCTATAAATAATTTATGCTCAAGGTATTATATTCTTTACAAATATTCAAACATTGCAGCAATAAACAAAATTGCAGCTTTATAAAATTCAATGTAAGGTGTCGCCCTGAGACTTTTCAATCCGCAACTTTAATTCACTCCGCAAATCAGGCGGGGGTTCAAAGTCACTGAAAAACCCCTAGTTCTGCAAAAAATATTGGAAATGTCATTCTAGGCGCAGTGAAGAATTCCAGTTTTTAACCATTCAGATTGACATAATCCGTCAGCAGTCTTGGAGGTTCACATATATTGTTTTATGTCCTACTCCAGCTTGGTTAGAGCCACATCACAATCCGCATCCTGTATTTTATCTAAATGATAGGGGATTATTTCCCTCTCCAGCAGATGAGCATAACTCTCCCTTTCGACAATAATATTGGCATTCCCTTCACTGATCAGCACCACCGCGGGCCTCGGCAATCTATTGTAGTTGCTTGACATGGAATAATTATATGCCCCCGTATTAAAAACCGCTAAAATATCACCGGGTTCAATA
>DASRMO010000015.1:0-6569 GCA_035647895.1 Clostridia bacterium | reverse complement strand
AGAGGGAATCGATTGTGACATAACCGCAGGGTTGAGCCTTGGCGAGTACGCTTCCCTGGTTAAATCAAATGTGTTTTCATTCGGGGATGCGGTGGAATTGGTGAAAAAAAGAGGTAGATATATGCAAAATGAGGTTCCGATGGGTGTAGGTGCTATGGCGGCCATTTTGGGATTAGATAGGGAGCAAATCGGACTGTGTATTGAAAATTCCAAAGGGCATGGAATAGTAGAAGCAGCCAATTATAATTGCCCCGGGCAAATAGTTGTTTCGGGCGAAATAAAAGCGGTGGAATCGACTGTTAAAATAGCCAAAGAGATTGGCGCTAAAAAGGCTGTTTTATTGCCGGTGAGCGCTCCTTTTCACTGTGAACTGCTCAAGGGTGCCGGGGAAAAGCTGGGGAAAGATTTGGAAGGGTTAAATATAAATGATCCCGGGGTGCCCGTCGTAACCAATGTAAATGCTGAAATTTTATCCTCCAAGTCGGAAGTCATACCTTCTTTAATCAATCAGATAAGTAAATCCATACTGTGGGAGGATTCTGTTTTGTTGATGATAGATAGGGGAGTGAATACTTTTATAGAGATCGGGCCCGGAAGGGTTTTATCGTCCCTCATAAAAAGAACGGCCGAGGCCGGGGGGAATGGGGTAAATATTTATAATGTAGAAAATATGGATAATTTTAAACAATTATTGAGTGCGGGGTTGGGGGTGTAAATTTGAATTTAAAGGGAAAAACTGTTTTAATAACCGGAGGTTCCAGGGGCATAGGAAGAGCTATAGCTTTGGCCTTTGCCGAGGAAGGTACAAATGTTATTATAAATTATACAAGTGATGAAGAAAATGCAAAAGATGTCATAAAAGAGATAGAAAAATTCGGCGTTAAAGGGCTGGCAGTCAGGGCAAATATTTCAAAAGCCGAAGAAGTGAACAGTATGTTTGATAAAATCAAAGAAGATTTTGATATGATAGATATTTTGATAAATAATGCAGGAATTACGAGGGACAGTCTTTTTATAGGGATGAAAGAGAAGGATTGGGATGAGGTAATAGAAGTGAATTTAAAAGGGATGTTTTTGTGTACAAAAGCTGTTATCAGAAAAATGCT
The DNA here is from genome assembly GCA_035647895.1 of Clostridia bacterium. Lineage (GTDB taxonomy): Bacteria > Bacillota > Clostridia > Peptostreptococcales > Natronincolaceae > JAAZJW01. The sequence continues at coordinate 5,463 of DASRMO010000015.1, read as the reverse complement.
CAGACAGAAATATGGAAGGATTGTCAATATATCGTCGGTAGTGGGGGTTATTGGGAATCCGGGGCAAGCAAATTATTGTGCATCGAAAGCAGGTGTTATAGGACTTACAAAATCCCTTGCAAGGGAAGTAGCGAGCAGAAATATTACGGTCAATGCTATTGCCCCGGGATTTATAAAAACCGATATGACGGATGCCTTGCCGGGAGATATTAAAGAAAGCGTGATGGGGACCATACCCATGGGAAGGTATGGTAATCCTGAGGATATCGCAAATATTGCGGTATTTTTGAGCAGTGGCAAAGCCGGTTATATTACCGGGCAAATAATACATATTGATGGTGGTATGGCAATGTAAATTGCTTTAAAATATTCAAATATAAATAAAATTAAGGAGGAAATTAACATGGTATTTGAAAAGATTGTTGAAATTATAGCTGAACAGTTGGGGGTGGCAGATGCCGGTAAAATTACCGAAACTACATCATTGATGGATGACCTGGATGCGGACTCCTTAGATGCTGTCGAGATAGTTATGAGCATCGAAGATGAATTCGGCATTGAAATCCCCGATGAAGATGCCGAAGGTTTTAAAAGCATCGGTGATATAGTAAGCTACGTAGATGCCAATAAATAGCTATATAAAATCCCGATTTAATCGGGATTTTGCAATATGGGAGGTGGTATTATGAGAAAAAGGGCAGTAATAACGGGAATAGGATGCATCACCCCTATAGGTATAGGTAAGGATAGACTTTGGAATTCATTGATGAAGGGCGTATCCGGTATAGGTCATATTACACAATTTGATACAAAAGATTTCAGTACCAAGATTGCCGCGGAGGTCAAAGATTTTAATGCTGAGGATCATATTGAGAGAAAAGAAGTTAAAAGGATGGATAGGTTTACCCAATTTGCTGTTGCTGCCGCACAGATGGCAGTAGAGGATGCAGAATTAAATATAGAAAAAATAGACACAGAACGTTTTGGTGTTGTTTTAGGTGCCGGAATGGGCGGTATGCATACATTAGAGGATCAAGCCCAAAAACTTATAGAGAGAGGGCCGAAAAGAGTCAGTCCGTTTTTTGTTCCCATGATGATACCTAATATTGCATCCGGTCAAGTGTCTATCGCATTAGGGGCAAAAGGCCCGAATATATTGATTGTTACCGCATGTGCATCCTCTACGAATGCTATCGGGGAGGCCTTTCGTATAATTCAGTATGGAGATGCGGATATTGTGATTACAGGGGGCACTGAGGCTTCTATTACACCGCTGTCCGTAGCTGGATTTTGTTCTATGAAAGCCTTATCAACTAATAATGACGAACCTAAAAAGGCCAGTAGGCCTTTCGATAAAAATAGGGACGGATTTGTGATGGGTGAGGGTGCCGGGATATTTTTAATAGAAGAACTTGAACATGCCCTTAAAAGAGATGCCACCATCTACGCAGAACTTATAGGCTATGGCAGAAGTTCCGATGCACATCATATCACCACTCCTGTTCCGGGGGGAGAGGGGGCCGCCAGGGCTATGGTATGTGCTCTGAATGATGCCGGCATAAATTACGATATTATTGATTATATCAACGCACACGGTTCAAGCACAATATATAATGATAAATTTGAAACTGAGGCAATTAAAAGCGTATTTAAAGAGCATGCATATAAGTTGGATGTAAGCTCGACAAAATCGATGACCTCTCATCTCTTGGGGGCTGCGGGAGGCGTAGAAGCTATCGCTTGTATTATGGCTATCGTAAATGGGCTCATACCCCCTACAATCAATTATGAAACACCGGATCCGGAATGTGATTTAAATTATGTCCCGAATAAGCCCAAAAAGGCGGATATCAGGTATGCCCTTTCAAATTCTCTGGGTTTTGGCGGACATAATGCGTCTATAATCTTTAAAAAATATGAATAGTTATCCGTAATAATATCCATCATAGGAAGGAGTTTCTTCTTCCTATAATTTTTTGCAATTAAAATGAAATAATAGTAAAATAGATAGGAGTCATGATTAAATTATTTTTAGAGAATCGTGGAGGAAATAAAATGAAACCGGATAAAAAACGTTTGGAGCAGATAGAGGAATTTCAAAACATAATAAAATATCAATTTAAAGAAATAGATATTATAAATGAAGCATTGACTCATAGTTCGTATTCCAATGAATATCGGGGTAAATATATTTATAACAACGAGAGATTGGAATTTTTAGGAGATTCGGTCCTGAGCACCGTGATCAGTGAATATGTTTACCTAAAATATAGCAATTTGCCTGAAGGTGAATTGACAAAAATAAGGGCTAATGTCGTATGTGAGCTGTCCCTGGCTCGGCAGGCCAAATCAATAGATCTCGGCAAATATTTGTTGTTGGGTAAGGGAGAAGAAGTGACGGGCGGACGGGATAGGATTTCTATATTGGCGGATACATTTGAAGCGGTTATAGGAGCGTTATATTTGGACGGAGGGCTTGAAACAGCACGCAAGTTTATTTTAAGTATGTTGAAAGACAGTATAGAATTAGCCAGCAAAGGCAATTTATTCAGGGATTATAAAACGGATCTTCAGGAATTATTACAGAGCAAGTTTGACGACAAAATCAGTTATAGGGTAGTGGGTGAAATTGGGCCCGATCATGATAAGACCTTTGAAATTGAAGTAGTATTGGGTGATAAAGTATTGGGCAGGGGGCGGGGTAAGAGTAAGAAGGAAGCGGAACAGAATGCCGCCAAAAAAGCATTGGATTAACGATTGTTTAGGGAGGGTGGATGAAAGTGTTTAAAAAATTTATTGATAAATTTACAGGAAAAGATAATAGATTGAAAAGTCCCCTAGAGGCAAGAGAGCATAAGGCCGAGGAAAAAGATGATTTGAATGAAAAGAAAACAGAAGAGGGATATTATGGGGTACAGGCGGAAAAAACGGAAGATACGTCTAAATCCAATCCGTTTAAACGATTAAAAGATGGGCTTTTTAAAACTAAAAAAGGAATTACCGATAGGGTTGACAATTTACTTAAATTATATAAAAAAATAGATGAAGACCTATTTGAAGAACTTGAAGAGATTTTAATCACCGCAGATATTGGCGTTCAAACTACCATGGAGATAGTAGACGATCTGAGGGACAGGGTCAGGGAGGAAAAAATTTCGGAACCTGTTCAAATTAAAAAAATGCTCATGGAAAAATTGAAGGATATATTGGAAAAATTGCCGGATTCCCAAATCAATATAGAGCCCCCACCTGCGATTATTTTAGTTGTGGGTGTAAATGGTGTGGGGAAAACAACTTCTATCGCCAAGATGGCCCATCGTTTCAAAAATAAAGGCAAAAAAGTATTATTGGCAGCGGGGGATACATTTCGGGCTGCTGCCATAGATCAATTAAAAATCTGGGGCGACAGGGTTGATGTAGATGTAATAAGGCATCAAGAAGGTGCGGACCCTGCCGCTGTCATATATGATGCCATACATGCCGCAAAAGCACGGGGTATAGATGTATTGATATGTGACACTGCGGGCAGGCTCCATAATAAAAAAAATCTGATGAATGAATTGGGTAAAATATTTAATATTGTAGATAGGGAATATGGCGATGCATCCAAGGAAATCTTATTAGTTTTGGATGCTACTACAGGGCAGAATGCTATCCAGCAAGCAAAAATATTTAAGGAGGTAGCACAGATTACCGGCCTTGTATTGACAAAGTTGGATGGAACAGCAAAGGGCGGAATAGTTATAGGAATAAGTAAAGAATTGGATATTCCCGTTAAATTTATAGGAGTTGGGGAGCAGATGGAGGATTTACAGGAATTTGACCCTGAAACATTTATTAAAGCGATATTTGGAGATGAATAAAATTTCTTGACACCCAATCTTTTTTAGTATAGAATTACAACTGTAAAGTAGTTTTACTTTACAGATAGATAATGGGAAGTGTTCATATGTTAGAAAAAACCGTAGAAATTTCAGTCTTATATGATTTTTATAATCAACTATTGACTGAAAAACAGAAGAATATAGTGGATCTCTATTATAATCAGGATTTATCCCTGGGGGAGATAGCCGATGAACTTGGCGTATCCAGACAAGCTGTTTATGACATGTTAAAAAGAACGGAAAGGTTATTATATCAATATGAAGAAAGGCTTAATTTTATAAGGCTCACAGATATTAAAAATAAAAAAATTTTAGATATATTAAATAGCGTGATAAGTTTAGAAAATGAACTGGCTTTAATCTCTTCCTCAGAAAAATTAGCAAAACAAATTTTTTACATTAAAGACGAACTATATAAGTTTCTAAACAATTGAAGCCTTGTGAGGGAGGTGTAAACTATGGTTTTTGAAAGTTTGGCGGAAAAACTTCAAAACGCATTCAAAAGGTTAAAAAATAAAGGTAAACTGACGGAAAAAGATGTAGATGAAGCCATGAAAGAGATAAGGCTTGCTCTTTTAGAGGCGGATGTTAACTTTAAAGTTGTCAAGGATTTTGTAAATAAACTTAAAGAAAGAGCGATAGGTTCCGAAGTTTTAGAAAGTTTAACCCCTGCCCAACAGGTTATAAAGATAGTGAATGAAGAATTGACAGAATTGATGGGCAAATCCCAAAGCAAAATTAATTTTGCTTCCAGGCCCCCTACTATTATAATGCTCGTGGGTTTGCAAGGAACAGGCAAGACAACAACTATAGGTAAATTGGCGGGTATGTTAAAAAAACAAGGAAGAAGGCCCTTATTGATAGCCGGGGATATATATAGGCCGGCAGCTATAAAGCAGCTTCAGGTAGTTGGAGAAAAAGTAGGAGCACCGGTATTTACAATGGGAGATAGGCAAAATCCGGTTGATATTGTAAAAGCCGGGATAGAGCATAGCATCAACAATGGCAATGATATTGTTTTGATAGATACGGCCGGTAGGCTCCATATTGATGAGGAACTCATGGGAGAGCTTCAAAATATAAAATCTGCAATTAAACCCCATGAAATACTCCTAGTGGTGGATTCCATGACAGGCCAGGATGCTGTGAATGTTGCGGAACATTTTAATGAAGAGCTGGGTATTGATGGTGTTATATTGACAAAATTAGATGGGGATGCACGGGGAGGTGCCGCATTATCGGTCAGAGCAGTCACTAACAAACCCATTAAGTTTGTAGGGATTGGTGAAAAACTTGATGATATAGAACCATTTCATCCGGATAGAATGGCATCCAGAATTTTGGGCATGGGCGATATGCTCAGCTTTATCGAAAAGGCACAGGAAAGTTTTGATGCCCAAAAAGCTAAGGAATTGGAAGAGAAAATCAGGAGCCGGCAATTTACTTTTGATGATTTTTTGGATCAGCTTCAACAGGTACAACAGATGGGATCCATCAGTCAAATACTTGAAATGATTCCGGGTATGGGAGGCAAACAGCTTAAAAACTTGGATATAGACGACAAAGAACTGGTATATGT
>DASRMO010000014.1:0-3549 GCA_035647895.1 Clostridia bacterium | reverse complement strand
AATATACAGACTGCTAACACTATACTTTTATTTTTCAAAATATCACCTCCTGTATATATTGTCTCTCTTATATTTCTTTTTATTAAACTATATTTTTCACTATTTTCTATTGATTAACATAATCAAGTCCCACCTTTTGTTTTATATATCCTTATAAATCCATTTTAAAAACTTTATTTAAATCGTAAAATTTTCATTCATTGCCAATAAATAAGAAATATTGTATAATTTTAATTGTACTTATTTTTAACATCAATTAAAATATATATTTAATATAGAGGAGAAGATTTCAATGAAACTTGGCATTATCGGTTTGCCTAATGTTGGGAAAAGTACATTGTTTAACGCAATTACAACAGCAGGGGTAGAATCGGCCAATTATCCTTTTTGCACTATAGAGCCCAACATAGGAATAGTACCTGTGCCGGATTATAGATTGAATGTTTTAAAAAATATATACGGGTTTGAAAAAATGACTCCTGCCACAGTTAAATTCTATGATATTGCGGGCCTGGTAAAAGGTGCATACAAGGGAGAAGGATTGGGAAATAAATTTTTATCCCATATTCGCGAAGTATCTTCTATTGTCCATGTCGTCAGATGTTTTGAGGATCCTGATGTTACTCATGTCAGCGAAGATATAGATCCCCTAAAAGATATTGAGACGGTTAATCTTGAACTGATCTTTTCAGATCTGGAAATGATTGAAAAAAGGATTGAAAAAACTGAAAAACTATTTAAAGGGGATAGGAATTTAGCAACAGAACTTGAATTTTTAAAAAAGCTAAAGGCCGTGTTAGAAAAGGGAACATCCGTTAGAATTTCAGACTGTACCGAAGATGAGATTAAAATATTGAAAACCTTTAATCTGCTATCCTTGAAACCTGTAATTTATGTAGCAAATGTTTCCGAAAATGATATTGCAAATGATGGAGCAAACAATCCACATGTACAAACACTGAAGGAATTTGCCGAGAGTGAAAATGCTGAAGTTGTTGTTATCTGTGCTAAAATCGAAGCTGAAATAGCTGAATTAGACGAAGATGAAAAGCAATTTTTTCTAGAAGAATTAAAGTTAAATCAATCAAGCCTGGAACGTTTAATTCAGGCCTGTTATTCTCTTCTGGGGTTGATAAGTTTTTTGACCACTGAATCAAGAGAAATAAGAGCCTGGACAATCAAAAAAGGAACTAAAGCACCGGAAGCGGCAGGTAAAATTCATACGGATTTTGAAAAGGGATTTATACGTGCCGAGGTTGTCACCTTCGAGGACTTAGTGAGGCATGGAAGCAATGCCGCAGCCAGAGAAAAAGGCCTCATAAGATTAGAGGGCAAGGAATATATAATACAGGATGGGGACGTTATATTGTTCAGATTTAATGTGTAATAAATGAACCGAAAGCAGCAGATTATGTGAAAATTGCCACCTAAACAAAGCGAAGAATCTCGTATTTTCAACATATCACAGATTCTTCGTTATGCTCAGTTATATTCGAAATGACACAATTCAAGATTTCTTCAGTTTGCAAGTTTTACACCCATTTCATATGCCTCCTCAAGCACTCCCCCGCGATCACCCACAAATATTTCATCCGTGTTATCTACAAGCATGTTATACATATATTCGGCATTAACCGCCTTAAAAAATAATTCCATTACCACCGTGGCCCCAATAAAACCTCTCTCCGGATTTGTATATTTTGCTCCGCCTACGCCTACAAACATACCTCTTCTTTTTCTGTTTCTATCTATAGAAGATTGATTTAATTTATATTTACTGGACCAAAAAGACTGGCACCTATCGACCATAGCCTTTGTTATGGCCGTTATCGAGTTAAAATACATCGGTGAACCGATGACTATAATATCGGAATTATTAAATTTATCATAAATATTTGTCAAATCATCTTGTTTATAACAATGCCCCGTTTTAGCACAGTCATCACATGCAATACAAGGGTCAAATTTCAACCGGCCTAACATTATTTTCTCTACCTCTACATTTTGTGACTGCAACCCTTTAATTACTTCATTTAACAAAGTATCCGTATTCATGTTAACCCTCGGGCTACCTAAAATAACCAAAGCTTTCATCATACAAGCCCCCCATTGTATTTTTATTTAAAATCCGCCTGCTCCGCCGCCTCCTGCCCCGCCGGTGAATCTTCTACCCATGGCTATAGGAAAAAACGCCTTCCCTATGAGGTATTTCGATATTGAGCTTGTTTAATATGTCATTATCCATTATCATTGTTTTAATTTAACTATATTTACCGATGCACCGGCACCAATTCTTGTAGCTCCCGCCTTTATCATAGCTAGAGCGGTTTTAAAATCTCTGATCCCGCCTGAAGCCTTTATACCAATTCCCGGTCCCGCGGCCTCCCGCATGAGTCTTACATCCTCTACGGCCGCACCGCCTATGTTGAAACCGGTAGAAGTTTTAACAAAATCAGCCCCTGCTTTTTTAGCTAATTTGCAAGCCAATATCTTTTCCTTATCGGTCAATAAACAAGTTTCAATTATCACCTTAACTATAGCTCGATTTTTCGCAACATCGACTACGGATCTTATATCATTTAAAACTTTTTCGGTATTTCCCCCTTTGAGCGCCCCGATGTTAATCACCATATCTATCTCTTCGGCACCATTATCTATAACATTTTTAGCTTCAAAGGCTTTAACCTCAGAAGCGACAGCCCCTAAGGGGAACCCTATAACAGCAACTACTTTTATATCGGTTCCTTTTAACTGTTCACATGCAAATGCAACATTTGTCCCATTCACACATACGGAATAAAAGCCATATTTTTTTGCTTCTTCACATGCCTTTTTAACCTCCATTTCAGTTGTTTCAGGCTTCAGTACGGCATGATCTATATATTTTGCTATATCCACTTTTATTTCCCCCAAATCAATATATAATTAATTGAGGACAGACAGAAAATTTGCCCGTCCCCAATCTTTATTTTTCAAATTAATCTGCAATTAACTCTACCAAATCGCCATTTTTAAGCCCGGCAGCATTACCCTCTTCTATGTCAACATGCATTTCAAGAACAGATTTATCCCCGAGCCTTATTAAAACATTTTCAAATACAAGAGCCCTGAATCCAAATGTCCTGACCTTTACCCTTTGCCCATCTACCACGCCAAATGTTTCCGCATCATCGGGGTTGATATGTATATGCCTTGCTGCGGCAATCAACCCTTCCTGAATTTCCAATTCTCCCTTTGGCCCTACTATTTTAATCCCCGGGCTCCCCGTAACATCCCCCGAATCTTTTACCGGAGGAACAATACCCAAGGTAAAACCATCTGCTAAAGAAATTTCTACCTGTGTTTTTGTTCTTGCCGGACCCAGCACTCTGACTCCGCTAATAGTACCCTTAGGCCCAACCAAATCTATTTTTTCTTCACATGCATATTGCCCCGGTTGCGATAAATCCCTGAGTTTAACTAAATCATAATTTTTACCAAATAGTATTTCAATATCTTCTTTAGTTAAGTGAATATGCCTATTTGATAAAGCGGCCGGAAGCATATCTG
>DASRMO010000013.1:0-3473 GCA_035647895.1 Clostridia bacterium | reverse complement strand
CCTACTTCTTCTGTTCCTCGCTATTTTATAATTTAATAATTGATCAACAGTAGCCTGATGCCACATGCTAACATATTACGCAGTCTCGCACCCTTAATTTACTCCGTAGGAATATAAACAGGGGTACCTGTGGTGCAACCTTAATTTACTCCGTAGGAATATAAACAGGAGTACCTATGGTGCAACCCTGATTTACTCCGTAGGAATATAAACAGGAGTGCCTATGGTGCACCCTTAATTTACTCCGTAGGAATATAAACAGGAGTGCCCTTGGCGCAACACAAATTTGTTCACTCCCTAGATCGTGCAAATTTGGTCCTGCACTCAGATTTCCTAAGGATAATATTTTATATTTACTAATATCCCTGTTAGACTAAAAATGTTTTATTTGTTGCTAATTAAGTATCAGGTCGGGTTAGGCCATAAAGAATCGTTTAATATATTGTACGCGATTGAGTATGTTTTGTCTACCCAAAACTTTTATGACTAAAGGTAAATCCGGCCCGTGAACCTCTCCGGTTAAAATCACGCGGAGCGGCTTATATAGATTCGGCCCTTTGATTCCGGTTTCTTTCTGAATCTCCTTGAATACTTTCTTGCCGAAATCCTCATCTACGGCTTCTGCTTTTTCTACCTTAGTTTTAAATACATCCAGCAGCTGCGGTACATGCTCCGCCCTTATGAGCTCTTTAGATTCATCATCTTTCAGTTCTATTTCCGTTTTAAAGAAAATAGCTGCTTTTTCTTTAATCTCTGCAATATAATCCATCCTGTCCTGGAGTACGCCCACTAAATCTTTCAGCCAATCATATTTTTCTTTGGCATCGGCTTCTGTAATATAACCCGCTTCTATTAAAAACGGAATACTGAGATCTGTTATTCTCTCTACGGAACTCTCCCTTATATAGTGCCCGTTTATCCAATTTAATTTGTCAATATCAAATACCCCACCGCTTTTAGACACTCTTTCCAACGAAAACTTCTGTTCAAGCTCTTCTATAGAAAAAATCTCTTCATTATCTTCGGGGCTCCAACCTACCAATGCAATATAGTTTACCAACCCTTCCGGCAGATAACCTTTGTTTAAAAAATCTTCTACCGCCACATCCCCATGACGTTTGCTCAATTTTTTGTGGTCCCGGCTCAAAATATTGGGTAGATGTGCATATTGAGGCATCTCCCAGCCAAATGCTCCGTATAAATAAACATGTTTCGGCGTAGATGAAAGCCACTCTTCGCCGCGGATTATGTGTGTGATGCCCATTAAATGATCGTCCACCACCACGGCAAAGTGATATGTAGGAAAGCCATCGGATTTAATCAAGATCTGATCATCCAGGTCATCTGTGTTCATAATCACTTCCCCGCGGATTATATCATCAAATTTTATATCCCTGCTTTGGGGAAATTTCAAACGGATAACGTGCTGTTCCCCGGCATCCAGCCTTTTTTGTACTTCTTCCTCAGGAAGGTCCCTGCAATGACCATCATATCTCGCAGTAAGCCCTTCTGATTTTTGTCTGTCTCTTATCTCATCCAATCTTTCTTTAGAGCAAAAACAGTAATATGCATCTCCGCTTTCCAATAAAGTTTTAATATATTTGTGATATATATCTAAACGTTGTGACTGTATATAAGGCCCAAAATCTCCTTTTTGGCTCAATTCTTCTCCGTCTAAGATAACACCTTCGTCGTGATTGATACCGGTCCAAGCCATTGATTTGAGCATCCCTTCTATGGCACCCTCAACATAGCGTTCTCTATCGGTATCTTCTATTCTCAAAATATACTTGCCGCCATTTTTCTTGGCAAATAGATAGTTATATAATGCTGTTCTTAAGCCCCCTATATGAACAAATCCCGTGGGACTCGGTGCAAACCTCACTCTTACCGTCATGACTCAACCCCCAGTTTTTCCTATTAATTTCACATTATTATAACCTATTCCAGGGCTATATACAAGACCCCCAAGGGCGGACACGCAGGTCCACCCCTACTACGAAACGCCGGCCCCTGATTTCTGATTTCCAAAACGTAAGGGGTGGGGATTCCCAAGGGCGGACACGCGGGTCCGCCCCTACTTTCTAGATACCGGATATCGGTTTGCCTGTGTGCCTGATTTTTTATAGCTCCAGAACACCGGTCTCTGATTTCTGATTTCCAAAACGTAGGGGTGGAGATCCCCAAGGGCGGACACGCAGGTCCGCCCCTACTGTGCCAGATGTTGATTTATAGGGCAGACACATGGGTCTGCCCCTACTACGAAACACCGGCCCCTGATTTCTGATTTCCAAAACGTAAGGGGGGGGGATTCCCAAGGGCGGACACGCAGGTCCGCCCCTACAACTAATCCGGTCCGCCGGCTTTCCGATTTCCGACCTCCAAAACGTAGGGGTGGACCCATGTGTCCACCCTCAAAAAAGGCCAAGAGGTCTGACCCCTCGGCCTTTTTTGACCCCTCGGCCTTTTTAACCCTTGGCCTTTTTTCATTTCTTACCTGATTCTGCTGAGTAACGAATTAAAGAAATTTTTTATAGCCTCTAAAATCCTCTGCAACAAAGATTTTACCTGCTCATTGTCTTTTAAAGTTTGGTCCAATTTTTCACCAATCCCCTTTAATTGGCTTTTTATCTCTTCCGTATTCAGATTTAACTTATTTATTTTTTCCATCAGTTTAGAAATACTGTCGATCTGTTCCGCATTTAGATTGATATCCAAACGTCCCGCTATATCTATTATTATCTTTTTTATATCCTCCGGGCTTTTTGCCCCTTTTTCAACAACTTTTTCCTTGACCGATTTCACCAACTCGGTGGCCTTTTCTTTGCCTATCTGTTCTCCAAGTTCCCCTGTCTTGATGACCTCTTCATTTGCTGTTTTCTTCTGCTCCTCACTGATTTTTTTGCCCGAGGCCTGTTCAAAGGCTTTCAATATACCCGTAAGTGCCCCTGTTCCCGAGACTGAAAATGGAGCTGCCGCAATTACTTTGGCATCTTTAACGCCGGCCGTAACCAAGGCATTCCTGTACATCTCTTTAGTCACCCAGGATATATTATAGGTTTCAACATCAATTCCGGAGCCTTCCCCTAACACTTCAACATATGCGGACGATATGGTGATTTTGCCTATCTGTTCCTCGGGTGCTATGCCCTCTAAATATTTTCTTTCTTCCTCGTTGGTTACCTCTATTATTTTCACTGTTTCTTCAGATACATTAAAGAGATCCAAAATTTGTTTTCTCTGCGCTTCATCTAAATTTTTGGCTAAGGTTACCACTATGGTGCTGTCCGCATATGCAAAGATATTAAACATGACAATAAAAATTAGCATTTTGATTGTATATTTTATCAAATTTTTCTTTCCCATCTATACACCTTCCCTATTTTGCCTATAATAAATTTAACCTATTTCTTCTGCTATACAATATTATAATAATAGTGATTACTTTAGTATTCCCGGAAACAATATAAAAT
>DASRMO010000012.1:0-3548 GCA_035647895.1 Clostridia bacterium | reverse complement strand
ATGTCTGTCCATGCCTGACTAAATATAACCTTTTCATTTAGATCCATCCTTTACTCATTAACCCTGGTTCCATCTCTGATAAACATTGTATTTCTTCCAGATATCCTCCAGTACATTGAGGTGCTCGGTTATTTCTTCTTTTTCAAACATTCCTATCGCTACTACCAAGGCATTTATTAAACTTAGGGGTGCTACCAGTGAATCAACAAACGACACCATATCACTTTTTGCCGTCAGGGTGTAATCGGCTAAATTTGCTATAGGGGACGATAAGCTATCGGTGATGCCTACAATTGTTACCCCCTGCTCCTTTACATATGATAATGCATCCACTGTCTGCATAGAGTATCTGGGGAACCCTATACCTATAACTATATCCGTCTTAGATACCCTGAAAACCTGGTCAAAAATATTGCTGATACCATGATGAACTATTTTAACATTATCCAAAATCAAATTTAAATAAAAACCGAAATAATCGGCAAGGGACATTGAACTTCTCAGGCCGACTATATATATTTTTTCAGCCTTGCATATCTCATTTACCACCTGTTGAAATATATCATAATCTATATTTTCTAATGTGACTCTGATATTGTTCATATCAATTCCCAGTACTTTTTTTAATATTGAGCCTCCGTCGGAATATTCCCCTGCTAATTCTACACGTTGAACCGTAGTCAACTTTAGCTTTATAATGTCTTCTAAACCTTTTCGGAGTTGCGGATAGCCGTCAAGCCCCAGAGCATCGGCAAATCTAACAACCGTCGATTCGCTGACACCGACTTTATCGGCAAGTTTAGATGCTGTCATGAAAGCCGCCTTATCATAGTTCTCGATGATGTATTGAGCGATTAATTTTTGACTTTTGCTCAATTCCGGGAACTTTTTTTGTATTTGATTGATTAAATCCCTTCCATTTGCGTTCATAATAGCTAATCACCCTATTTTTTTATTTTATTCCTCAGATTAAATTTTCGATAAAATACTCCTATTTGATAATTTTAATAATTTAAACAACGGGCAGTATATAGGATTATTTTCAAATATCCCATTTTTTCAGTTCTTCAAGATGTTTAAAATTAGTGAGATCAAAGTGCATCGGTGTAATAGAGATATAATTTTCATTGATTGCCGTAATATCACTGTCGGGATTTTGCTCCATCTCTCTCACCGTACCGGACATCCAATAGTATACATTGCCCCAGGGGTCCTTTCTTTCAATAAACGCATTGTCATATTTTCTTATTCCCAGGGTGGTTATTTTCGTACCCCTTATTTCATTCTTGGGCTTATTCGGATAATTGACATTGATAACTATATTGTGCAGTTTATTATTTTTCATAATCTTTTTGAGCAGCGTTGAAGTAAATTCTGCGGCATCATCAAATTGGCTCGCTTTACAACTGCCCATGGATACCGCAATTGACGGGATATCCATGATAGCCGATTCTACGGCTGCCGAAACAGTACCGGAATAAATTACATCTGTCCCGAGATTAGGTTCGTCATTGATACCCGATATGACTATATCCGGTTTTTTAGATTTGAGTAATGCTTCAACTCCCATCTTTACACAATCTGCCGGCGTACCGTTTACCGAATAAGCCTCGATTTCAGTATCAAAAAACTGAATTTTCTTTACTATCAGCGGGCTGTGCATTGTGATGGCATGCCCCGTGGCACTTCGTTCACTATCGGGGGCAATAACTACTACCTCTCCATTGCGCTGCATATTTTTTGCAAGTTTATATATCCCTTCGGCAAAGATACCATCGTCATTAGTAACTAAAATGCGCATAAACTTCCTCCTTACAATTTTAAACTTTGATAGTGCTGTCTATTCAATATAATTATATCATAAAATACTGCTATAATAGGAACAGATGAAAGTTTTGTATATGGTAATTGCACATAAATATTCTATATTCTCATAATAAAAGCCCCTAATAATCTAGGGGCCTTTGTAAATTCTTATACGGGATGGGTCTTTTCCTCTTCATTATACAGTTCTGTTTCTATTTTATATTTGCATGCCCATCTGTCTTTAAAGAAATTCGTTGCAACTTGTGGGAACAACGCATAGGTAAGCACATCCTCTTCTTGCTCTAAATACTCTTTCATTTCTTCTTTGATAGATTGTAATTGGGGCTTTATAAGATCAGCCGGACGGCACGAGACCACTTCTTCATCTCCTATAATTTTTTGTTTGATATCATCGGAGATAGGTACGGCAGGTTGTCCATAGAGACCTTTTACATAATCCTTAACTTCGTTCGGTATCATTTTATATCGTTCACCGGTGATGACATTAAATACCGCTTGAGTACCTACTATTTGGCTTGTAGGGGTTACCAACGGGGGATAACCCAGGTCTTTTCTGACCTTTGGAACTTCTTTAAGCACCTCATCAAAAAGATCCAATCTATTCTGAGCTTCAAGCTGTGATATAAGATTTGATAACATTCCACCCGGAACTTGATATATCAAAGTTTTTGTATCCACTCCCAAGACTTTTGGACTGATTAAACCCTCTTTCAAATATTTATCCCTCAGCGACTTGAAGTATTCTGCAACCTCGTTGAGGATTTCCAGATCGAGGCCTGTGTCATATTGTGTATTTTTAAAAGTTGCTACTATTGATTCTGTCGGTGGCTGGGATGTTCCCAGTGCCAATGGTGAGATAGCCGTATCTACTATATCTGCGCCTGCCTCTATAGCTTTTAAATAGGTCATTGATGCGATACCGCTGGTGTAGTGGGTATGCATCTGTATAGGAATTTTGACCACTTTTTTTAATTCTGTGACTAATTCGAAGGCTACATAGGGAAGCAGTATTCCTGACATATCCTTGATGCAGATAGAATTCGCACCCAAATCTTCCAATGCTTTTGACCTTTTTACATAATATTCTATATTATGTACGGGGCTTGTGGTATAGGATAGTGCACATTGGGCATGCCCGCCTTCCTTTATGGTTGTCTTTATGGCTGTTTCTAAATTTCTGATGTCATTCAATGCATCAAAAATTCTTATTATATCAATTCCGTTATAGATTGATTTTTTAACAAATTCTGAAACCACATCATCGGCATAATGTTTATATCCTAATATGTTTTGCCCTCTTAAAAGCATTTGAAATTTTGTATTTTTAATTACCTTTCTTAAACTGCGTATTCTCTCCCAAGGGTCCTCGTTTAAAAATCTTAAACTGGAATCAAATGTAGCTCCGCCCCACATTTCCAATGAGTGATAACCTACCTGGTCTAATTTTTCGGCAATAGGTAACATTTCTTCGGTTTTCATTCTGGTAGCTAATAGAGATTGATGGGCATCTCTTAGCACTGTTTCTGTAATTTTTATTTTTGCCATACATTTTTCCCCTTTCGATAATATATAGAATATAGAATAACATAAAATTCGACATTATACAATATTAAAGTCATTTTTAAATCGGTTATTCCAACGGTACTTCATATTGTAGATAAAATTTTCTCAATTTCGTTGAATAAAAATGATAATTGGTGGATTGTTGCCTCGATTTATAT
>DASRMO010000011.1:0-3368 GCA_035647895.1 Clostridia bacterium | reverse complement strand
TTTTAACTTTTTATAATAATAAAAAAAGCAAATATTCACATACTAATAAAAGATTCAACCTATCGAATCTTATTATGGCTAAAAAATATAATTTAGGAGGATGTTATTTATGACTACGTATAACAAACTGGAACAAGCTTTAGCATCCGCGAAAGGCCTTGAGGCCGATTTTAGAACATTTTCACTGGATACCGAAGATCAACAAGCTAAACAGATGTTTAGTCAACTTGCGACAAATTTGGCGAATTCTGTTCAAGCATTACAAACCCGTTTGAATTTTGTCGGGGACGAAGAACCACAATATGTGCAACAATCAATGGGAATGGAGCAACAACAAAAATAATTTAAAATAAAAATTTTAATTATGATGTTATAAGGTTACACAGATTCCCTTCAAATGTTTTTAATTTTTGAATACTATTGATTTTAAGAAATATAATTTGGGTGGAGTTTTGTCCCACCCAAGTTATATTTTACTATTTTATTATTCCCCTGCTACGGCTATATTTTTTATTTTTAATGAGGGTGAACCGATATAAGCTGCGTCAGGCATTGCAAACATTAAATCTTCACCGATGATTTCAATATTTTTTAATACCTCGTAAAAATTACCGGCTATTGTAATCTGATTGACCGGACTTTCTATTTTTCCATCTTTAACATAGTATCCCTTAGCTGCCAATGAAAAGTCCCCTGAAACGATATTTGCCCCTGAATGTAACCCCTGTAATTCCGTAATGATTAGGCCTTCATCCATGGAGGATATCATATCTTCATATGTATTTAAGCCGGGTTGTATATATAAATTAGAGGGGGCTACCGTCATTATCCCTTTATAAGAAGCTTTATATCCATGCCCTGTGGATTCAACGCCATCTTTTTTGGCTGTCCTCAGGTTATGAAGAAAGCCCTGTAATATACCCTCCTCAACCAATGATATTCTCTCACTTGCAACCCCTTCACTATCAAATGAACGATTTGCCACCCCATCAACCATAAACGGATCGTCTATGATGTTGAGAGATATGCTTCCTATCGCTTCTCCAAGTTTGTTTTTTAATAAAGAACGCCCTTTTTGAACATTATCGGCCGAAAAAATACCTGCAAATGTCTCTAATAAATTTGCACTTGCAATATTTTCTAACAAAATAGTATAGATTTTACTTTCTACAGGTTTTGCCCCTAAATAAGAAAGGGCCCTGTCTACCACCTGTTTTGCTAAAAATCCGGCATTAAAATCTCTAAAATCCCGATATATTTTAAACGCATCAGCACTTTGAATATCGTCATTTTCCTGCACAACAGCCGAGATATAGGAAAATGCAACATTTGATTTCTCGTTTTTATTTAATCCCTTGGTATTGTATAATCTTCTTTCATTTTCATGGTCACTATAGATGCAATTGTTTATATTTGTAACCCTTTTATCTATAGAATAGGCTTCCTTCTCAAGCTCCTTTATAAAATTAAGTTTTTTATCCGTAGATACTTCTGCGAGGCCGTCGGAGTATAAATCTATATCCTCATATTTTTGTGAACCCTTGAATATAATTTCTTCCTCTTCATTCTCGATTATTTGAGCATTCTCTTTTGCCATTTCGATCAAAACTTTTATCGCACTTTCATCAATCTTTTCCGTATAGGAATATCCCATCCGATTGTTAAATGCCCCCCTAAAGGCTATGCCCCCTTCTCTTGATATGGAATAATCGTCTATTTCACCCTTGAAAACTTTACAGCTAAAATTGCTGCTGCTTTCATAATATACTTCCATATCGGTAAAGCCTTCATTTTTACCATATTCAAAAATTAATTCCTTCAATTTATCCATATACATACTATTTCTCCTCGCTTCTGCCACCAACGGTAATTTCGCTCACCCTGATCATGGGTTGCCCAACATTAGTAGGCACAGTACCACTGACAGAGCCACACATACCCTGTCCATATTCTAAATTATTGCCTACCATATCGATTTTATAAAGTATATTGGGGCCGTTTCCTATTAATGTAGCTCCCCTCACAGGTTTATCTATTTTACCATCTTTAACAAGATATCCCTCCATAACGGCAAAATTGAAATCACCGGTAGCAGGATTGACAGAACCCCCACCCATATATTTTGCATAAATACCAAATTCCGTATTATAAATTATCTCCTTCGGGGTAGATTTACCGGTTGCTATATATGTATTTGTCATTCTGGATGTGGGCGCAAATTTATATGATTGCCTTCGTGCAGATCCCGTCACATCCATTCCCATCCTCCTGGCATTTAATTTGTCTATCATATACCCCTTTAAAATTCCATCCTCTATCAATATATTTTTTTTGGTGGGCTCCCCCTCATCATCAATATTAGAGGACCCCCATGCATTCGGAATTGTTCCGTCATCTATAAAGGTAACAATATCTGTTGCTACCTGTTGCCCAATTTTATCGGCAAAGACAGAACTTTTTTTGGCAACTGATGAGGCTTCCAGCCCATGACCGCAAGCCTCATGAAATATAACCCCGCCAAATTTATTATCTATTATTACCGGAAATCTGCCGCTGGGGCATGGTTTTGCATCCAACATTGTAACAGCAATCCTGGAGGCCTCTTTCCCATATTGTTTAACATCTATTTTGTCATAAAATTCAAACCCCATATGTGCTCCCGGGCTACATGAACCTGTTTGCATCTCATTATTTCTTGATGCTATGGATTGAATCGCAATCCTTGTTCTTACCCTCTCATCTTCCGCAAATCTTCCTTCGGAATTAGCAACCAGTATATTCTGATTATAGTCTAAATATCTCACCATAACCTGGGATATACTATCACTATAATTATCCGCAGCCTCATAGGTTTCCCTTATTATATCAACCTTTTTATTTTTGCTGATTTTATTGGGCAAATATTCTATCGGATTAATATTTTTATAATTGTATTTTATGAGATTTAATACTATATCCTGCTTGGTCCCCCGTATAGCATCACCGGCCTTAATAGCTGTGTCAATCAGAGCATCCCTGTCATGTTGATTTGTATAAGCATATACACTGTTAAATCCTTTGAAAATTCTGATTCCGATACCAAAATCCCTGCCCGAAATACTATTCTCCACCTTACCGCCTATCATGGTGATTTCCGTATTATATTTATCTTCGACGAATACCTCTGCAAAATCACCGCCTGTTGATAATGCAACCATGATTATATCTTCAATGAGTCTTTGGTCTAACATTTGTTTCCTCCTCAATATACAGGCCATCTGTTTCAGATCCTGATCAAACATTTTTTTACCGGGTTTTAAACCTACATATCTATAACATTACCGGTAAAATTAAATGATTATGGCCCCTGTATTTTCTAAGGTCGCTAC
>DASRMO010000010.1:0-2550 GCA_035647895.1 Clostridia bacterium | reverse complement strand
ATGCTAAATTACACGGGATACTATTATCAACTTTTTATTACTTTTGCCCCTTTTCGTTTTCCCAAGACTAAAAAATTAGCTGGCAAACAAAGCGTCCCCATGCCATTACATGCCATTAGCTGGCAAACAAAGCGTCCCCGTGCCATACAGAAAAAGTAGCAATATAAAAGCAGCTCAAATAAGCTGCTTTTATTAATTGTCATATTAATTATTCCTATGCTTGTCCTTTATAGACATACATAAACCGTAGTATTTAATAATCCGTTGGCATAATTGATATAATAAATCAATCTATTTCGCCAATAATCTTTCCCCTTTTTCAGTGATCTTGATGGTCTTTATGGGCACCTTATCGCATGACCTGGCATAAGGGCAACCGCCACAGCCTATATCGCATTTAACTCCCCTGACGTCTTCCTTGATGTAACCCATGCGAATAAGTTGTTCAAAACCCTCTTCCACTAATTCTTCCGATATATTTAATCTTTCGGATATATTAGATTTAGATATATAATCCGAAACCTTAATTACACCCAATAAATCTTTTAACACAGAATCATCCCCTTAAACAGAATCCTAGTTAAATCCCAGCAGCCTTCCTATCTGGAATATCAGAACCGCCATTATCCATCCGATAGCAAATGTATAAACCATAGCAAATATCGCCCATTTAACAGAATTGGTCTCCTTCTTGATAGTAGCTATGGTTGCAACACAAGGAGTATACAATAAAGTCATCATCATGAAAGATATAGATGTCAAGGGAGTGAAAGCATTCTGTATCGCAGATATAAGCTCCGTCCCTTCTCCAACCCCGGCATAAACCATACCTAAGGTGCTTACCACCGCTTCTTTAGCCGCTATTCCCGCAAACAATCCCACCGCAGCCTGCCATGTGCCGAAACCGGCCGGTTTAAATATCGGTGCAATAAACAATCCGATTTTACCTAATATGCTCTCTGCCCCGTAAGGTTCCACCCCTACGGGCAACACCGCCATAACCCATAGAATAGCAACCACGGCAAATATAATTGTTCCGGCTCGCTTTAAAAATTCCGATACATTATCCCATATATTTCTTAAAACATTCCTCAGGGTAGGTTTTCTATAGGGCGGCAGTTCCATTATAAAATCAGCCGATTCCCCTTTAAATAGGGTCTTGCTGAACACCTTTCCCATGATTAGGGCAACTAAAATCCCCGTAAAGTACATGATAAACAAGACCAATCCGCCGCTATTCGGGAAAAAAGCCCCAATAAATACAAGATAGATTAAAAGCTTTGCACCACAAGACATAAACGGGTTGATTAAAATAGCAATCATCCGATCCTTTTTACTTTCTAAGGTTCTTGTAGACATTACACCGGGGACATTACAACCAAAACCTACTATCATGGATATGAATGTCTTTCCTTGAAGCCCTAATTTTCTCATTATATTATCCATTATATAAGCGGCCCTAGCCATATATCCGCTGTCTTCCAATATTCCCATAAACATATATAGAATTACTATCAATGGTATAAATTCTATTATTGCCCCGATACCGCCAATAAGCCCTTCTGTGGTGAAAGCTATTATCCAGGCGGGAGAATTTATATTGACAAGGAAAACCTCTATTGCGTTACCCAATGCATCCATAGCAGTAATCATCATCTCTCCAAGCAAATCTTCCCCGATAACAAATGTCAATTGGAACATTGCAAACATAATCAATATAAAAATAGGCAGTCCAAAATATTTGTGAATCAATATTTTATCCATCTTATCGGTTATAGTTTTTACCGCTTCCTTTGGCCTGATGACAGAAACCTTGGTTACATCTTTCACAAATTCATATCTTCTGTTTACGATTTCCAACTCATGGTCCTCATCATTCTCTTTTATACGGGAGAGAAGGTCTCTAAATTCATCATTAGAACTTAAACCCTCATCCCCGGTAACCAGATCATGTACATATTGGTCTCCCTCAATTAATTTTATAGCAATCCATCTGGGAGGATATTCTGATGTTTTACCGGCTAAAAAACCTTTTATGCTTTTTATTTCTCCGTCTATTTTATCGCCATAGGATATAGTGGGTTTTAAGCTCATTTTTTCATCTATCAATCCGACAGTTTCTTTAATTAATTCATCTATACCCTTTCTTTTAGATGCAACTGTCGGAACAACAGGAACGCCTAATTTTTTTGAAAGGGCTTTGATACCTATCTGTATATTTTTTTCCCCGGCCTCATCAATCATATTCAGAGCTATAATAACCTTGACTCCCATTTCGAGCAACTGTGTGGTCAGATATAAATTTCTTTCAATATTAGTGGCATCTACCACATTTATTACCACATCCGAATTTCCCCTGAGAATAAAATCCCTGGCCACTATTTCATCTTCGGAGAAAGCGCCTAAACTATATGTGCCCGGTAAATCCACTATATTATATATATTTCCATTATGCTTAAACTTTCCTTCTTTTTTTTCTACAGTAACCCCGGGCCAGTTTCCCACATGCTGATTAGAACCTGTAAGAGCATTGAACAATGTGGTTTTTCC
>DASRMO010000009.1:0-2672 GCA_035647895.1 Clostridia bacterium | reverse complement strand
ATTTAAGAATGTGTATCATTTATAGAGGGCGGACACACGGGTCCGCCCCTACGTTCTGGAAATCGGAAATCAGAATATCAGCAGTCCGGATTAAAAACCAGATATCAGAACCAAATTAAAAATCAGATTGCCGATGTGCCCGATTAAAAATCAGACATCAAACCGAATTAAAAACCGGACATAAAAAACCGGATATTTTTGCAGCAATGTTGTGAGGGATGGACACATAGGTCCACCCCTACGTTCTGGAAATCAGAATGCTGGCGTACCGGCATTCTGATTTCTAACTTCTAAAATGTAGGGGCGGACCCGTGTGTCCGCCCTCTTGTGACGTGTAATTAAACCATTATCTATCCTATCCTGTTAATCGCATCTATATATGCATTTATACTGGCTTCAATGACGTCTATGCTTACGCCTCTGCCTATATAACGATCATCTTTGTATCTGAGTTTCACTGTCGCAAAACCTAAGGCATCCGTTCCCTCAGTGATCGATTGAAGCGAATAATCCTCAAGCAAAATATCTTTATCTAAACATTTTTCTATTGCACTGAATGCGGCATCTATAGGGCCGCTTGCAAATGATATTCCCTCTCTGTCTTCTCCATCTATATTTAGCACAACCGATGCAGTCGTTGTAATTGTATTCCCGGCATTTATAACAAATCTGTTCAGTTTATATTTAGCATCTTCGCCATCAATTCCCTTAGTCAAAATTGCTTCTATGTCCCTATCGAATACTTCTCTCTTTTGATCCGCAAGTGTTTTGAACTTTTCGAAGGCTTCATTGAACTCTTCTTCCGCAAGATCATAACCCATGGACTCCACTTTGTCCCTGAATGCATGACGCCCCGAATGTTTGCCCAATACCAATTTACCGGTTGTTAAGCCAACAGATTCGGGAGTCATTATCTCATATGTCTCCCTTTTAGCCAATACTCCATGCTGATGTATTCCGGATTCATGTGCAAAAGCATTGGCACCCACAATAGCCTTGTTTGGCTGTACATGAACCCCTGTTATACTGCTGAGTAAATTACTCGTCTTCGTTATTTCTTTAGTATTTATATTAAAATCAAAACCATGTATATCCTGCCTGACTTCCAAAGCCATCACCAATTCTTCTAATGCGGCATTCCCTGCTCTTTCACCTATACCGTTAATCGTACATTCGAACTGAGTCACTCCCGCTCTCAATGCAGATAATGTATTCGCCACCGCCAAACCTAAATCATTGTGACAGTGTACGGAGGTCTGCACTGTATCCAAATATTTTGATCTTTTTCTTATTTCCATGATAAAATCATAAAACTCATTAGGCATAACATAACCCACCGTATCGGGAATGTTTATAATCTTTGCCCCGGCCATTATCACTCTGTCAAATACCTCTGCCAAAAATTCCGGCTCGCTCCTGGTCGCATCTTCAGCAGAGAATTCTATTTCAGGACAGAAACCTGCCGCATATTTAACCATCTCTTCCGCCATTTTTACTACTTCATCGGGTTTCTTTTTTAATTTGTATTCCATATGAATCGGTGAGGTTGCTAAAAATATGTGAATTCTCGGTTTTACCGCATCCTTTACTGCTTCCCATGCCCTGTCTATATCACCCTTTATAGCTCTTGCCAACACCGCTACCGTAGAATTTTTTATTTCATTAGCTATGGCTTGAACCGATTCAAAATCTCCTTCCGATGCTGCTGCAAATCCGGCTTCTATAACATCTACCCCCAATCTCTGCAGTTGTTTAGCTAAAATCAATTTTTCCCTCTTATTCATGCTGCAGCCCGGTGACTGCTCTCCATCTCTCAAGGTTGTATCGAAAAAACTTATTTTCTTGCCCATTTCCCATTCCCCCTTATATAATAAATTTTATATGCAATTCCGGGTTTTATGCCATGTATACCGCGAAGACAGACCCCCTGCGCCCACAAACACCATGTTGACAAGCTCCCCCTAGAAGTATATCTATCCAGGCCTGCCTTCTAGAAAAATTCACAAACACCGGACAGGCTCCCTAGCCAAACTATAGTCCCCGGTCGGCTCAAATAAAAAATCCCTCGCCCCTATAAGTATCAACTTATAGGGACGAAGGATATTATCTTCGTGTTACCACCCTAATTCGCAGTAAACTGCCTCTTTCCCGAACTACCATCCGGTATCCATATAACGGTAGAACCCGTCTCAACCTACTTATTACATATGTTCAGCCGAGAAGCTCAGAAACTAGTATTACATACCGCCCTGATGCCGGCTCACACCTCCCACCGGCTCTCTGAAACCAAAGCATTGGTATCTTTCTCTTCATCATCGCTCTTTTAACTTGTAATTGAAATTGATTATATACTCAACATTATATAGTTGTCAAGTGTTTTTCTGAATTAGTGTAGTTATTCTATGATAATGTCATGTTAAATTTATTCTGAATTAATTGTGATTATCTTGTGATAATGCCACCTTGTAAATTACTTTGATAAAATGTCAGTATGAAAAACGAGGTGCAATATCTTATGTCACAAAAACAATTTAATAGGTATGTAACAATTCCCAAATTAATTTTTCGCATATTAAACAAAATATTCATAAGAATTCGGCACATCCTTGCCTTTGTTATTTGCCTAACATCACCCACAGCCGGTTAACGATAAAACTAATACTACCATCAAT
>DASRMO010000008.1:0-5478 GCA_035647895.1 Clostridia bacterium | reverse complement strand
ATATTGATAAAGTAAACAATATTTTTCCGGCTAAAAAAACCGGTCGTTAGGCACAATCCTGCCGGCCTTTGTCCCCAAGGCAATATTAAAGCAATGAATATATTATAAAAGTCTTATTTAATGTAATCATATAACCAATTTCTTGATAAAATTAGCCATTAAACAATGGCCTATTTTATATTATTCCGAGGTTACAACCTTGGTTACGTGGCCAACAGGTCAAAAAAAATCAAAATGGTAAGGTTAAATCACCAAAATTCATTTTTATGATATATAATATTAAATATGGGATATAATCACCGGTAAGCCGTGAAAGCACAAGGCAATTGTTGAAAAGGCCCTAAATTAGGGTATCTGAATGAACGAAGTGGAACAAAGAATCCCCGAATGGCTAAAAACCAATCAGAAACAGTACCGCAGAAACAATTCCCGACCTCAACATAAAAAATTAATTTTTACAAATAATATAAAAAAACAGGTGATAAAATGAAAAATGACATTGTAAAATCAACATTAGGTAAGAGATATACCATTAAAGAAGAGATTGCCAACAGTATAACTCACGGTATCGGAGTATTGTTTGGGGTTGCAGCCCTGATCATCTTACTTATTTTTTCCGTTCGAAAGAAAGAGGTTATATCTATTGTTTCCTTCAGTATCTACGGTTTATGCATAATATTGATGTATCTGTTTTCTACCCTATATCACAGTATCACCAACCAAAGGGCAAAAAAGATACTCCGAATATTTGATCATTCCTCCATATATTTATTTATTGCCGGAACCTACACTCCCATCGCACTGCTTGCGATGAAAGGATATTTAAGAATTATTATTTTGATAGCCGTATGGTCTATGGCTATATTCGGTGTAATATTTAAAATAACCACTCATTCCAGAATGGACCAATTTAAAAAGTTATCTTTGGCATTATACCTGGGCATGGGTTGGATTGCAGTATTTACTATAAAACCCATAATTGCAACAACATCTACAAAATTTTTCGCATGGATTTTAGGCGGCGGTTTGATGTATACATTAGGCACCATATTTTATAGTGTCAAAAAATTACCCTACGGCCATGCAATTTGGCACATGTTTGTTTTGGGCGCCAGTGTGATGCACTTTTTGGGTATATTATTACATCTCGCCTAATATCTTTTCCCCGTTTTATGAATGAATCCCCTGCATTGTACCCTGGCATGGGCCGGACTGCAGTGATAATAAAAAATCACCGGGTTGCAATTTTTCTGTCATAAATATATTTGAGAAATATGATGCTCAGTGCCAGGGATATTATTTCGGCTATGGGGAACGCCAGCCATATAAGATTTACATTTTCAAAAAATGACAATATATAGGCTGCAGGCAACAGCACAACCAATTGCCTCGAAACAGCGGTGAGCAAGCTCAACAGCGCATTGCCAAAGGCCTGAAATATCGCACTTGCCACTACACTGATACCTGCAAAAATATAACTCAAACTTATAATGCGCAGGGCCGGAACACCTATACTGAGCATATCCTCCGATGCATTAAAAAGTGCCAGTATCTTCTCGGGCAATATTTGAATCAAAATCAGGCCAAAAATCATAATACAAAATGCATAGGTGATGCCTAATCTGATAATTCTGATAATCCTCCCCTTGTTTCCGGCACCGTAATTAAAGGCGATAATGGGGACCATACCATTATTTAAACCGAAGACCGGCATAAATATAAAACTCTGCAATTTAAAATATATCCCGTAAACAGCAATAGCTGTGTAGGAAAATTTGTTCAGGATACTATTCATTCCATAAGTGGTAACAGAAATGATAGACATCATGGCGATAGAAGGGATACCTACCGAATAAATATCTTTGATGATCTTTAAATCCGGCTTGAATCCCTTTGCACTTATGCTGATTTCCTTGTTTACTCTGAAATTAAAAATGATGACAAGAGTAGCCGCTGTTATTTGACCGATAACTGTTGCTATTGCCGCTCCTGCCGTTCCCATTGCAGGTATTCCGAAATATCCAAATATAAAAATAGGGTCGAGTATAATATTGACAATAGCGCCTGCTCCCTGAGCGATCATAGTATAAAAGGTCCTTCCCGTAGACAGCAGCAATCGTTCAAATACGATATGGATAAATCTGCAAATAGAGCCTACACAGATAATACTCAAATAAGAGACACCATATTCAATAATTTCCATATCATCGACCTGAAACGCAAAGTAGGGCCTGGAAAATAAAAGGCCGAATACCAGAAAAAAAACATAACTGAACAACCCCAACAATATACCGTTATTAGCCACACTGCTGGCCTTTTCGATATTCTTCTCCCCAAGAGACCTGGAAAGAAGGGCATTAACTCCTACACCGGTACCCACACCGATGGCAATTATGAGATTTTGCACGGGAAAAACCAGGGAAACTGCGGTCAGAGCATTTTCACTGATTTGAGCTACAAATATACTGTCTACCACATTATAAAGGGCCTCTACCAACATAGACACCATGATGGGCAATGACATGTTTATCAACAATTTTTCAACAGGCATAATACCCATCTTATTTTCTTCTATTTGCAATGTTTTATCTCCTCAACTATTTATTCGGTAATTGCATTATATTCGATTGAGACTACCTCATCATCTTCAACCAAAAATGAAATTTTAGATTTATTCAGCTCATATGTGTACAATCCTAAATCCTTAACATAATTATTGCCGTATTTCGACAAAACATCATCTAAACCGGAATACAGATACGCCCCTTCCTTTGTAGAAACGCTATCGTCTAAAAACATCACGGCCGCCACATAATCCACCCCTTCTATTTCATAGGTGTGAAGTTCAAAACCGCTATATGTGTAAATCTTGTCCAAACCTTCAAATGCACAACTCTCCGCTTCAAAATAATCCAAGGGATCCCCTAAGTGACCCAAAATAGGGGCTGCTTTCTCATTCATGGCAATTGTAATTCCCTTATATTCAAATACATATTCCTCAGTTTTTGCTTCATCATCCGGTTTTTCAGCAAATTCCACCGGCTTATTGCCGCCCTTATCGTCATTTAAATCCTTTGATGTATTTTTCTCGCCGCCGCAGCCGGTCAGCAATAAAATCAACACCATCAATAACAACCCAACTTTTTTCATCCTTACATCTCCCCACATTATAAAAATATCGTCATAAATTTAACATGCCCCACCTGTAAGCTATGGCAGAACATCAAAATAAACATCGATTCCCAGCCTGATAGATTCAACATGCCCCATTTGTAAACTATGGCTCCTGCGTGCCAATAGTTTTCAGATACCCGTATTTTTCAATCTCTTTATATTGATTTTCTTTCACTCTACAATAAAAGTCAATCTTTTCATCCCATATCTTGATGAGTTCCTCATCATCTCTCTTATCCTCCAATTGATAGGCCTCGCTCAAAATCTTACCGAAATAATCCGATAATTTTTCCGCCCCCGTTACATTTAAATGTAAACCGGCATCATATGTGTCCTCGTTATAATCAATGCCTATCTCATCAACAAGCTTTAAAAAGTTTATATACTGCAGATTATGTTCTTCCGCATATTGCTCCATTTGGGCTTCCCATTCATCATACCAATAAGGGTACAGGCTTGGAGCCTTGATCAATACTAATTCAACATTATTTTTTTCGCACAGTTCTACAATACGATCCAGGTAATAATAAGCATTTTCCCCAAACCGGTAATCCGGAAGTTTTTTCCCCACGGGAATAGTTCCTACGGGTTTGACATCGGCCCTCATATAATATCCGTTGTGAAACAGTTTGTCCTTTTTATACATATATTGAAAATCTTCTTTTGTCAATTCACTCCATCTTGAATGATATCTCAAGAGCGGAAATACATAATCCATCAAATTTTCTTCCTCAAGCATGGATGCCTTTACAGATTTTAATTTTGAAAGAGACATCTTCATACCGTCGAGAGCCAACCTGTTATATGCTTCCTTTTGCGGCTCATTGTATTTCATCACCAAAATACTGAAGACCACTACCTCCGGTTTTTCATATTTAAAAGTTTCCTCTAATAGGTAATATGATTGCCAAATCAGTTGCTGCGGGCTGCCGCGGATGTAACTTGTGATACCGTACTTCTCCCAAAGTGTAATCGGTGAAAAACTCTCATATACTTCACAATCTCCGACAAATATTACATCGTGATTTCCCTTTTCTCCATAATATTCCTCAATCAAAGAACCCTCCGCTATTGTAGATACATATTTCGGCATCAATAATCTTTGTAACAGATAAAGGCTCCCCAATATTATACATATCACCATGAAAATAACAAAAAACTTCTTCATAATGCCCTCCTAAAACTGATTGTAAATAAACTGGCTGGAATCATAGCCTACTCCATAGGCCCCAAACACCAAAATCGCAATAATCAAAGCATAATATGCCAGTGAATTTACAGCATAACGCATAACGCGAGATTTTTCCGCTATCCTGTGCCTTACGTTTCCGTCCCTTTGAATTAGGCTTACGGTGATAAGAATAACAAGGCCAACCAGGAGAACAGCATAATCCGCCATTTTTAAACCGAGATTCATCAACGATCCATCAAACAATTTACCGATATTAAATTTTGTAAACATTGTACCGAACATTCTGAATGTCATGGGCACATCTCTGTAGCAATCAAACAGCCTCAAACTGCTCATCAGCAATACGGTGCGGATAACTTGAAATAAACGATATGAAAACATATGTTTTACATCAAATTTATTGTGAAACAATTTATAAAAAGGTTCTAATTCTAAAGATATGATAATGACAATACCGTTCATCAGGCCCCACACAATAAAATTCCAACTCGCCCCATGCCAAAGGCCTGTGGTAAACCAGACAATTATTGTGGAGATATAGACAGGTATACGCCTCCCTATGCCATTTCCAAAACGCTGCCTTGAGGATTTAGATAGATTCAGCATGGGCCTGCTCACTGAAATAGGATAAAACAAATAATCCCTAAACCAGGTTCCCATCGTGATATGCCATCTCCTCCAATATTCCGTTATAGACTTTGAAAAATAAGGCCTCTCAAAATTTTCCTGCACCTCAATGCCCAACACCTGGGCAACACCAATAGTTATATCGATGCCCCCCGTAAAATCGGCATATAGCTGATATGCATAAAAAAGCATCCCGACAAATACAAATGCCCCCTGATATATGTCCGGATTGCGGATTATTGTATTGACCGCTACCAGCATACGATCGGCAATCACCAATTTTTTAAAATATCCCCACATCATTCTCTGAAGGCCCAAATTGACATTGCTGCTGTTGTAAGGGTGTTCATCAAAAAGTGTTTGGGACAGATCATCAAACCTGCTTATAGGCCCCTGAATCAACTGGGGGAAAAAAGATACAAATAATGCCAATTTGAAAATATTCCTTTCCGGCGGATATTTCCCTCTATAAACATCTATAATAT
>DASRMO010000007.1:0-2471 GCA_035647895.1 Clostridia bacterium | reverse complement strand
TTATATACCTATAGGCTGCAAATGCGCATATGATAATTGCTACAAAAGAGATAACCAGCCGTTTCCTCAGTTCCCCCAAATGTTCCACTAGAGTCAGCCTTGGACCATCTTCCGAGCTGTTTTCCATAGACCCACCTCCCTTATAATACAAAAAGTTTATGAGGCACTACCATAGTAGTACCCCAATACATTTCATATTATTTCTTCTCTTCATCTACTTCCTCTACGTCTTGTGATATTTTTGTGGCATGATTTTTAAACTCTCCAATTGCTTTTCCAAATGATTTTCCTATCTCGGGAAGTTTGCCAGGTCCAAATATAACAAGAGCTAAACCTAATAATAACAATAATTCCTGAGTACCGAGTCTACCAAACACAGTTTACACCTCCTAGACTATTACATCCAAATATCAGCTATCTATCTTAAAAATTTTTAGGAACCCTGCTTAGGATCTTTGTCCTCTAAAGATATTTCCTCCTTTATTTCACTGGAAAACTTTCTAAATTCTGCGAGGGCCTTTCCCAAAGACTTTCCTAATTCAGGGAGCTTGCCGGGCCCAACAACTATTAAAGCTAAAGCCAATATTACCACTATTTCCATGGTACCTATTCTCCCAAACATATACATTCCACCTTTACATACATTGTTTGCATAAGTCCCAACACAAAACAAAAGCCGCCTTTTGATAAAAACCTCACAACCTAGTTTCATTATAACAGATATATATGACTTTTGAAACAACTTTTATATTAATTTGCGTAATTTCTTTTTGCATTATAGGTAAATAACGGCTAAAAATCCTCTATTATGCCAAATTCTCTATATCTTTCTTGATTAAATTGCTCCATTTACCGCATTTGTCCCCCCATCGCGCCATTATTTTACCATCCCTGAAGATCTCTACAATCTCACACATATTGGGACAATCCGAACACTCCATGCCTCTCACATCGTATCCGGAATTGATGATATTAAAACCCTGAAAAATAGTCCTGTTTCCCTTTGCGGCGTATTCTTCCGCCAATAAACAACAACCTATGGAACCCATAACATCATAATGGGGCGGTACAAAAACCTCCAAACCGAGGGCCTCCTCAAAAGATCTTTTAATTCCTACATTTGCGGCTACTCCACCCTGAAATACTACGGGAGCCTCTATATCTTTGCCCTTAGCTAAATTGTTTAAAAAATTTCTCACCATAGCATCGGAAAGCCCTCTTATGATATCCTCCTGATTATGTCCCAACTGCTGTTTATGTATCATGTCCGTTTCTGCAAAAACAGCACATCTACCCGCTATACGAACAGGATTAGTTGATTTTAACGCTAATTCTCCAAATCTTTTTATATCTATACCCAGACGGGCTGCCTGTCTGTCCAAAAATGAACCGGTACCCGCAGCACAGACCGTATTCATTGCAAAATCTCTGATTATTCCATCCTTGAGCAAAATAATTTTGGAATCTTGACCGCCGATTTCTATTATAGTTCTTACATCGCCGACAAAATTGAGGGCAGCTATCCCATGAGCAGTGATCTCATTTTTAACTACATCTGCTCCAACTATCATAGCGGCTAAATTTCTACCACTGCCTGTTGTTCCAACGCCTTTTATATTGAGTTTTTCATCTGTCTTCGATTTTATTTCTTTTAATGCTTCCTGTATAACCTCTATCGGTTTTCCATTGGTCCCGGTATAAACTTTAGCCATTATTTCTTTATTCTCATCCATCAATACAACATTGGTACTGATAGAACCTACATCAATACCTAAATAACAGTTTTTCACCTTCATTGATCCCCTTTCGTCTTCTCAAAAGATCTACAAAAGCCTCTAACCTGGTCATATATCCGGCTTCACCCGTCATTTCATCCATAATGAGGCATAAATAGGGAATATTATGATCTTTTTCTATAGTAGGAAGAATGCTCTGGGCTACTATCTCCGGCATACAAGTCAAAGGGTATATCTGTATTACACCGTCAAAACCCTCTTTTGCATATCTCACTGCATAACCTATTGTTTCCCTCGCATGTCCGCCTATCATGGTCCTCAAATAGGGTTCAGATGCTTCCCAGGTCTCTCTCTCAGAAGTTAATCCTAAGGGATTTAAAAAAAGGTGTTCATTTAGCCAACGGCTTACCTTTAATGATTTATCTATTTCTACCCCCAAACCCCCTAGTTTTTTCTCTATATTTAAATTTACAAATGGCTCTATTATGGTGTATATCTCCCCAATAATACCTATTTTTATAATCTCTTCGGTAGTTCCCTCCTCTACAGACAGTATCTTTTCCTTTGTCACTTTTATTGACTGTAAAACTTCCTTATATCCGTGTACTGTCCTTATACCTCTATGAAATGCATCATAGTATCTATCTACGGTACCTTTCGCCTTCTCTCTGGGTCTTTTATAATATGTCACACTCTCAAGATCATCCACCGCATTTAATACGGTAACCGCCCTCT
>DASRMO010000006.1:0-5686 GCA_035647895.1 Clostridia bacterium | reverse complement strand
GTCAAGTTGTTGTATAGTCACAGAACGTTCAAGCGTACTGCTTTTGAGCGACATGATATTACTATCCATTTTTCCATGCCGGCGGCACCAAAACCTGTCATAAATCCGCCATCAATAATAATGTTCTGACCGGTAAGGTACATACAATCGTCGGCAGCAAGTGCATGAACTATTGCAGCAGCTTCTTTCGGCTCAAGGAATCGAGTTAGGGGCCAACAATATTTAGCAATCTTGGTCTCTGTTTCACAGCCTTCGGCATAAAGCATCGGGGTGTTCATGCTGCCGGGTGAAATGCAATTACAGCGCATTCCCCGATAAGCTTGTTCTATAAAGAAGATGATCCGGCGATTGTTGTAATTTTCGGAATTATTAAAAGCATTCTGGAGATTTAAAAGCCATTGGATATTCAAAATTTAGAAAAAACAGCAGGTATAATAAACAGAAACAAAGGGAAAATATACCTAGGAATAAATACTAAAATGTGGGAGAGAAATCATGGTATATAAATCACAGATAGGAACAGCGGTCATAAGAAAGGATGCATGGGATAAGGTTACGGGAAATGCAAAATACACAGGGGACATTCATTTTAATGAAAGCCTGCATGCTCGGATACTTACATCTCCTTGTGCCCATGCACTGATAAAAAGAATAGATACTACCAAGGCCGAGGCCTCAAAGGGGGTCAGAGCCGTAATAACCGGAGGGTTTTCAGATATACTTGTAGGCAGTATGATAGCGGACAGGCCGCCTATAGCAAGGGACAGGGTGAGATATTCTGGCGAAGTTGTGGCACTGGTTGTAGCCGACAAGGAAGATGAGGCCTGGGCGGCGATAAATCTTATAGAGGTGGAATATGAACCATTGTCCGTTGTAAATTCCATTAAAGATGCACTAAAAAAAGATGCTGTCTTAGTACATGAAGACTTGGGCATATATGCCCGTCCAAGCAAAGAAGTTTATCCTATAGCTGATTCCAACATTTCTAACCATGTGAAAATCAGAAAGGGGAATATGGAATATGCTTGGCAGGAAAGTGATGTTATCGTAGAGTATGAATTCAGTCTGCCCCAGGCAGACCACCTAGCTATGGAAACCAGAAATGCCAAGTGTCAAATATCACCGGAGGGCACAATCAATATATATACATCCACTCAGGCGCCTTTCGGGGTAAAGGAGCAAATCAGCAACCATTATAATATTCCTGAAGGGAAGGTTGTAGTCCATACCCCCCTTGTTGGCGGCGGTTTCGGAGGGAAGGCATCGGTTGCCGTGGAATTTTTGGCATATTTGGCGAGCCTTGCAGTCGGCGGAAAAATGGTTACGATAGCAAATACCAGAGAAGAGGATATCGGCACATCACCTTCAAAATTGGCGGCGGAGGGAAAGGTTAAATTGGGGGCCACAAAGGACGGTAAGCTGACCGGACTGGAGTGTATTTATCACGTAGATTCCGGCGCTTATGCGGATACCGCTCCCAATATGGCCAGGGCGGCCGCTACAGATTGTTCGGGCCCGTATAATATAGAAAATCTGTCCTGTGATAGTTACTGCGTATATACAAATCATAATTACGCAACATCTTTCCGCGGCTTTGGACATGGCACATCAAGTTTTGGTATAGAAACGGCTATGAATAAACTGGCAAAAGAACTGGGAATGGATCCGTTGGAGCTGAGAAAAATCAATTCAATCAAGGAAGGAAATTTGTCGCCGACCCAAAGCTTAATGACCCTCAGCAATACGGGAGATTTGGAAAAATGCATATCAAATTTAAGGGATATAATGAATTGGGATGAAGGAAATAAGATAAATACGGACAAGGGAACCATAATAACCAAAGGTGTAAGCTGTTTTTGGAAGACATCGAGCAGCCCTACGGATGCAGGTTCGGGGGTAGTATTAATCTGCAATAAGGACGGTACAATAAATGCAAATTTCGGTGTTACGGAAATAGGCCCCGGAATGAAGACAACGATAGGCCAAATTATAGCTGAGAAAATGAAGATGGATATAGATGATATCCATGTCTTTATGGATGTGGATACCAGGATCACTCCGAAACACTGGAAGACCGTAGCAAGTATGTCAACCTTTATGGTCGGCAATGCGGCTATCGATGCGTGTGAGGATTTAATCAGGCAGATTAAGGAGGTTGCGTCTATAGTCCTTAAATGTCCGGCGGGGGATATAGAAATAGAAAATAAAAGGGCATTTATGAAAGATGATCCGAATCAATTTGTGGCATTCAAGGACATAGCCCATGGCTATAAATACGAAGAAGGGCCATCTATATACGGCGAATTGATGGGGAGAGGAAATTATATTGTAAAACAGCTATTACCCTTGGATGTTAATACCGGTGCGGGAAAGTCCGGAGTATCGTGGACAGTTGGGGCCCAGGGGGTAGAGATTGAATATAATCCCAGAATACATACCTATAGACTGCTCAGGGCTATGACTGTTATAGATATCGGGAAAGTGATAAACCCTAAAATGGCTAGAGGAGTAATAATGGGCGGTATGAACATGGGTTTCGGTTTGGCAACGAGGGAGGAATTTGTATACGATGAAAATGCAGTACTGGAGGATACATCCATTAGAACCTATAAAGTAATGCATTTTGGAGAACAGCCGGAATATATAGTTGATTTTGTGGAGACACCGCAGGAAGATGCACCCTTCGGTGCGAGGGGTATAGGAGAGCACGGCATATTAGGTATTCCGGCCGCTTTTGCCGATGCGATACAACTGGCCACAGGGAAAGAATTTAACAAAGTACCTATTCTTCCGGAACTGATATGGAAGACTGTGACGGAGGGGAAAAAATGATAGGATTTGATTTTGAATATTATAAACCGGACACCGTAGATGAAGCTGTTGAGCTATTTAATAATCTGGATTTGCTGGGGAAAAAGGCAATTTATTATGGCGGCGGCACTGAATTTATCAGTATGGCAAGAACAAATAATACATATGCGGATGCAGTTATAGATATTAAGGGAATAGGGGAATGCAGACAGTATAAAATGGTTGGAAATGATTTAGTGATTGGGGCCGGGGTAACCCTCACCGAAATTGTCGAGGGAAATTTGTTTTCTCCCCTCAGCATGACAGTTAAAAGAATTGCCGACCACACCATGCAGGGAAAGATAACCCTAGGAGGAAATATTTGCGGAACTATCATATATAGAGAGGCCGTATTACCGCTTTTGATAAGTGATAGTAAAATCATTTTGGCAAGTAAAGACGGACAAAGGGAAGAATTGTTAAGGGAGATATTTGATGGAAGATTGAGATTAAATAAAGGGGAGATGGTGGTTAAGATAATAGTCCCGAGCACATTTTTGAGCCTTCCCTGCCTGCATATAAAAAGAACAAAAAACGAGACAATAGATTACCCTTTGATAAGTACGGCAGCACTGAAAAATAAGAATAAAATACACATGGCATTCAGCGGTTTGGGCGATTATCCGTTCAGGTCATATGAATTAGAAAAATTCTTAAACAGTGATATGTTTTCAAAAGAAGAAAAAATCCAACAGGCCGTATGCAGCGTAGAAGATAAGATAAAAGGGGCATTGAATGGTTCGAAAGAATATAAAAAGTTTATGCTTCGCGATGTATTGGATGCTGTTTTAACAGACTTTCAGGAGGAAATTTAGATGTTAAAAATTAAGGGGAATACAATGTTAAGTTTAAATATAAATGGGGAACAGGTTGATGTGATGGCTAAACCTTCGGATACTCTGCTTTTCACCTTAAGAGAACGGTTAGGCCTTACGGGAGCAAAGCCGGGATGCGAAAATGGGGACTGCGGTGCATGCACCGTTTTAATTGATGATTGGCCTATAAAGTCCTGCTTGATACTTACAGTGGAGGCCATAGGCAAGAAAATACAAACAGTTGAAGGTTTAAAAGATACCCCCATACAAAAAGCATTTGTCGAAAATTTTGCCTTCCAATGCGGTTACTGTACATCGGGTTTTTTAATGGTATGCCATTCATTGGCAAAACTCAGACCCAATGCGGACAGCACGACTATAGTAGAATGGTTAGAATCCAATATATGCAGGTGTACGTCTTATCAGGAAATTGAGGAAGCCATACACTCGATTATAAATAATAAAGTTTGAGTGGCATGGTGGCAGGTGGCATGGGGACGTTTTGTTTGCCATCTTTTTGGCAGGGGAACACCAGGTGGAGGGAGAACACCAAACTATGTGAAAAAGCATTCTTCTCACTCCTTGTCATTGCTATGGAAATGACAAAAGCATGTGGCACGGGGACGTTTTGTTTGCCATCTTTTTGGCAGGGGAACACCATGGCACGGGGACGTTTTGTTTGCCATCTTTTTGGCAGGGGAACATTAGGTGGAGGGAGAACACCAAACTATGTGAAAAAGCATTCTTCTCACCCCTTGTCATTGCTATGGAAATGACAAAAGTAGGGTGTCAATCTGAGACGGGCAGTATATATCCGACCTACGAAGGCTCCGTATTTAAAAATAATGTTTTCGTTTGCCATGATGCAGATAAAACGTGGAAATTCAAAACTATAAAAAATTACGAAAGAGAATAAAGGAGGAAAATCCATGGATGTTAAATTATCGGAAACCGGAAAAGGGATTGAAAGAATGCGCTCCGGCAGCTATCGAGCTCAGTATTCCTTTTGGCGGTACTTGTAACATGGATTGTTTAAAAACATGAATTATATCGATGTAGAAGGGATTGTATTAGCCGCCGGATTTTCCAGCAGGGCTGGCAGAAATAAACTATTATTAGATATCGGCGGAAAGCCCATAATTGAAAGATGTATTCTGAGTATGTATGATAGCTGTGCTAAAATAATAGTGGTTGGCGGATGTAGAATAGAAGATATAAGGCCTTTGGTGACCAAGTATCCTAAAGTAGAATTGATATTTAATCCGGATTTTGAAGAGGGTATGTTTAGCTCTGTAAAAAAGGGGTTATCAAAGGTGACTAAGGAAAGATTTTTTATTACGCTGGGAGATTGCCCCATGATAAGTAAAAATACTTATAGTGAGATGCTGAAAATAGATGAAAATATAATAGTACCGGTATTCAATGGTAAAAGGGGCCATCCGGTATTGATGAAAAGCCATTTTATAAGTGAAATACTGTCGGATAATACCCTGGAAGCCATGAGGGATTTTATAAAATCAAGACCGTTCTACAGATTACATGTGGAGGATGAGGGGATATTATTAGATGTGGATGATATGGATGATTATTTCAGGCTCCTCACTCGGCAATAAAATTATTTGGACTGTTTTGGGTGAGAAAACGTCCCCGGAAAATTATATTGGAATATCCTTAATTGTGGCGGTAATCAGAAAAAAACCTGTTTTTTACAAAGACGGGTTTTTGTTTTTATACATAGAAGCCTGGGGCGCGGCATCCCGCCCTACCCATTTTTGTCATTTGTTTTTTTGATGACAATTTAGGTACGTCCCCTTTTGTCACGGATGACAATTTAGGTACGTCCCCTTTTGTCACCTGATGACAATTTAGGTACGTCCCCTTTTGTCACTCCCTTTTGTCACTATGACAATTTAGGTACGTCCCCTTTTGTCACGCCCTTTGTCACACGCCTTTGTTACAATCAGAAAACATTTTACAAGTAGAAATACCTGTAGGATGTTTTTTTTGTTATAATATTTATA
>DASRMO010000005.1:0-4344 GCA_035647895.1 Clostridia bacterium | reverse complement strand
AGCCCTTACTATTATTCAGTTTAATTTGCATTATTGCTGTTGCACAATGCACCAGAAAAATTCTATATTTTTGGAAATGCAACAGTCAACTTAAACAAATCCCCGTCTATGATTATATCCAACGTTCCTCCCTGGAGTTCTACAAAGCTCTTAGCTATTGAAAGGCCCAGCCCGGAACCTTCGGTGGAACGGGATTCGTCCCCTCTTGAAAAACGTTCTGCAATCTCGGAGGGATCAAAATTCATTTCATGGGCGGAAATATTCCTAAATATGAAATCTATTTTTTGTTCACCTTCTATGACATCTATATATACTCTTGAATCTTGCATAGAATATTTTAATATATTGCTTATGATGTTTGCAAATATCCTGTAGGTCCTCCTGCCGTCCAAATTACACATAACCTTATTTTCCGGGGCATTTATCTTAAATTGAAGGTTGCTTTCGTTTATCTTTTCTTCTAACTCCCCTAGGGTTTGCCTGAACAGTGCAACCACGTCTATATTCTCCAAGTTAAAGTCTATATTGCCGCTAGTGGCTTTACTGGCCTCGAACAAATCTTCTATCAATATTCTCAGCCTCTGTGATTTTTTATCTATTATATCTATATATTCCTTCTGTGTATCCGATTCAACGCCCTCATTTTTCAATAAATCTACATACGTAATAATGGATGTCAACGGAGTCTTGAGGTCATGAGATACATTTGAAATAAGCTCCGATTTCATGCGCTCACTTTTTATCTCTTTATCCACCGCTACACTGAATCCCTGTTTTATATTGTTTAAATTTTGAGCCATGGGTGTCAATATACCCATATCCTCATCAACTTTGATATCAAAATTACCCCCGGCAACTTGGGCGCTTGCCTGATTTAATTCTGCGGCGTTTTCTATTAATCCCAGTATATATTTAAACACGATAATGCTGTATATAACCGCTAAAATGAAGCCTACGGACCCGCCTGAACCTAATATTACTATAACTAAAAAATTCATCACTGCTATTCCTATTAACTTTCTTTGATTGTCTTCCCTTAAATCTATGGCCATAACCCTTTTAAATATCTTTTTCGTATTCCTGATAAAAGATAGCAACACCCTTGCAAGCAAACAGTTATCTATAAACCCCTCCTTAAACCCCATATGGTAAATATATTTTATATAGACCGCACCTAAATAAACAAGCAGGTATAGTATAAAGGTTATAGGTATCCCGATTATATAAAAATAAGGATTTACATCATATACTATTTTCGTAACAAGGTTTATATAACCGTAACTATGGCTATCAAGTACGGCTACATTGATACCGCATAGCCCTACAAGCAATACCCAGGCAAAAAGTTTTAATTCCAAAGGCATTTTATTAAATCCCCTGCAGATAGCTGTTTTATTTTGTAACGAATAAGGTATTGCAAAAGCTGCTATGATCAGTACCAAAATACTTACTGCTCCTATTATTAAAATAAGAACCATATAACCCGGAAAAACATTGTCTTCCTTCATACCTGATGTAAATGCATCATTATAGCTCTCAAAATCCTGCGGTATGATATATGTTGCCTCAAGGCCGGCATATTTCTCCATATCCCCATCATCTAAATAATTGATGATTAAATCCTTATTGAATTTGGTTCCTTTCTTCCCAAGTTTTTCCCCTAAAACAGCCTCTATCGCCGGATGGCCGCTACCATCGAAGGTGATTTTAATATATAAAAGGCTGTCATCTATTTCTGCTTGCAGCTCGGCATCCGAAATATATTGCATATTGGTTAAGGTTCTTCTCTGAACTGCTATGCCCCCTTCTGTTTCCCCAACCATTTCCTCGTTAACCTCACCCCCCGCTGTTTCAGTATCTGTTTCAGTAGTTGTTTCAGTAATTATTTCAGCAGTTGTTTCATCTTCAGGATTCCTTCCTGCACCTATTTCTTCTCCGCCCTCACTTATATTATTTTCTAAAATTTGTTCCGAGTTTTCACCCTTTTCTAAGGGATATATTTTATATTTGACACTTCCTATATTTATATATCTGTCATCAGACCAATCGTTACTTCTGTTTACATACCGCTGTAGACGTTTTGTCAAATTCGCTATGTCAAATGCCATGCTGTTGATACCGCTGCTCTCTACATACTTTTTTACATTATCTTTAACAGGAAAATAAATATTCCTTATGGGCAGATAACTCGCCACGGAAACTATTGAAAATATCAATATCATAAGCACCATCGCAAGGGAGGTATTTAAAAAATTACCGCCGCCATTTTTATTCGGTACAATCTCTTCAGCAGTATTGTCTTCTTTATCCGATATGATTCCTTCACTATCATCGCCTTTTCTGTCTAGCATGATTTCCCCATCATTGTTACCCCTTTTGTCTAATATGATTTTTTCTCCCTCATCATCTTTTTTATCCGATATAATTTTCTCACTGTTGTCGTCTTGGTTGCTCAAATTTATATCCAACACCCCACACCACCTTTAAATATTTTGGCTCTCCCGGGTTTATTTCTATTTTTTCTCGAATTCTCCTTATATGCACCGTTACCGTATCCGGATTGTATGCCGGCTCTTTCCATACCTTTTCGTATATCTCTTCTATGGAAAATACTCTGTTCGGATTGCTCATCAATAAATATAAAATTTTATATTCTAAAGGAGTTATTTTAACTGTTTCACCGTCCACCATCAGTTCTTTACTGTCATCCCTCAGTTCTATACCGTTTATTTTCAGTATATTTTCCTTTGCCGTACCGCTGTTTGAATAATTCGTGTACCTCCTGAGATTAGAGTTAACCCTTGCAAGTAACTCCATGGGATTAAACGGTTTTGTTATATAATCGTCCGCCCCTATATTCAGCCCCAATATCTTGTCCATATCCTCCGATTTTGCGGACAAAAATATGATGGGCACAGGGCTCTTCTCCCTTATTTTGATTGTAGCCTTTGTACCGTCCATCTTCGGCATCATAATATCTATGAGCACTAGATGTACTTCTTCTTTATCAAATATTTCTAAAGCCTGTATTCCGTCATATGCCTTAAAAACATTATAATTTTGGTTTTTCAAATAAACCTCTATTGCATCGGTTATTTCTTTTTCGTCGTCGACAACAAGTATATTGTACATACACCCCACCCCTATTTTTTAGAAGTCAGATGTCCCGGCTGTTGGCCGTATAGGCAGTACACTGGATTGCTAAAAAAATCCTGATTCTACAAAAAGTGTTGAAAATGTCATTCTGAGCACAGCGAAGAACCTCGATTTTTATCCATTCGGAGACCCTTCATTTCATTTCATTTATTCAGGATGACATAACCCGGGACTTTTTCAGTGGCCTAGTAATATACCGGAGTGCCTGAATTTTTCCGGCTTCCGATTTCCGGCCTCTGATTTCTAATTTGAGATATCTCTTATAGTAATAGTAACATATACTCCTTAAAATTCTACTGCTATAATTCTTACAAATTCCTTACATTTTTATGGCCCAATCCGGCACCCGGTCAACAAGATATCCGAGACTGCTAAAAAAATCTCGGATCATATCGCCCTTTTTCATACCGGCATTTTATCAAAATAAATTCAACATGGCATTATCATAGAATAACTACACAAATATTTTAAAATATGTTGACAATGTATTTTGTTTCTGCTATTATGGATTGCAATATATAAAAAGCGAATCAAACATTGAGATAGAGAGGGATATTTTACTAGGGCGGTTTTAGAGAGTCGGTGTCCGGTGCAAATCGATACTGCTGTAAAATATGGGTCACTCTGGAGTGGTTATTCTGAAATATTTATTTAAGTAAGGGTAAACGGGAAGCCCCGTTATAGGCGAAGAGTTTATATAAGCTTGATGGAAGGTGTTTATATGAACTTAGTAAGTGGTTTCTTATTTTAGAGACAATTAGGGTGGTAACGCGTGGAATAATATCTCCGTCCCTGCAGATGTATAATTATGCAGAGGTGGGGATTTTTTTTATGACCTAACCCGATTTGTAAAGCAAATCGATGGTAGGTCAAACGCAACGAACACCAAATTTATGCGACCAATGGGAGCAAATAAATTTGTGTTGTGAGACTGCGTGAATTGACCTTTATAACCCTTGCCGGAAATCGAAGGCAGAAAACCGGGATGCCGGAAATTTAATAAAAATGTTATTAAAAGAGGAGGAAAAAAGATGGCAAAGTTATATTATGAAAATGATTGTGACTTAGGATTGTTAGGAGGTAAAAAAGTTGCTGTGATTGGCTATGGCAGCCAAGGCCATGCTCATGCCTTAAATTTACATGAGTCCGGCGTTGATGTAACAGTGGGATTATACGAAGGTAGTAAAT
>DASRMO010000004.1:0-6174 GCA_035647895.1 Clostridia bacterium | reverse complement strand
TCTTATGCCGCCAGATATGATATGCTGTTATCCCAATCATGCCTACAATCCATACGCATGTACCTAACTTCCAGGGGGACAGAGTGAACACCGCACCTGTTTTATTATTAATATTGGCTGCAAATAGTTTGCCGGGATTGAAATACTCTGCAGGTATAATCTGTACAATAGGCAATCTAGCAGATAAAAGAACTGTTTTTAGAATTGATCGAAAAGGGAATATCCAGCCCGTCACAAGAACCAGCCAGCCATAGTATAGCCATTTTGCGGCATACCGTTTCGATAAAAAGGGCGTAGCCGCCATATAAGCCAAGGATATGATTGACATGGAAAAAGAGCATTCAAACAAAGTCATTAAAAGCTGTTGCATATTAATCCCTCTTTTCTTCCAGCAACTCAATTAATTTATCAAAGTCACTATCTTTCAAGGTTTTGTTATCATACAGGGTATTAATCAGACTTACAAATGAATTCTCATGAAATCTTTTCATAAAG
Organism: Clostridia bacterium; assembly: GCA_035647895.1. Taxonomy (GTDB): domain Bacteria; phylum Bacillota; class Clostridia; order Peptostreptococcales; family Natronincolaceae; genus JAAZJW01. The sequence goes on along the minus strand of DASRMO010000004.1, from coordinate 5,679 downwards.
TCATCAGTCTCAAATTTTATATATTTTTCCTTGGGAACGAGCGGAAAGTATTTGAGTATTTTACCGTCCTTTTCTGTTTTTATAAAACCCCGTTTTGTCAGTCGTGATAACAAAGTGATAATGGTTTGGGGTTTCCATTTTTTCTTCTTCCCCAACTGTTCCATAATAATATTGGTTGTGATAGGCGGTTCATTGGCCCATACTACTTTCATAATTTCAAATTCAGCATTCGGAAGTATTTCCATAATATTCATAAGCCTCCTTTTCTACATTTGTCTATAATTATATTCTACATATGTATTAATACATTGTCAATACCTGAAATCATTTTTTAGATTTTATTAAAAAATATATTCACATTGTAATTGGCAAATATAAAAAGGCACAGCATAACATAAACAGAAGGCCTTTACTTTTTTTATGAAATTTTGAATTTCTAATGGACTATGTGTTATGGATTGATTCCTGCCTTTTCTGCACCGCTGCCTTTTATTACAGCTCCCACCAAAACTCCCCGGGGCACATTATATTATTTGGCAGTTTCCTCACTAGGGCCATTTTGCCCCACTTTTTAGGTTTTTCTTCAATTACTTCTTTATAGAAAGTCTTGTCACCTTCCATGGATTTTTCATCTAAAGGCTCTTCTCCAATTTCTTCATTATCGTTATAAAGTTCTTCTTTGATATCCTCTTCGCCATAAATATTATGTATCACCTTGGATTCTTCCGAATCATTGCTGTTTAAATCATTCACATTTTCCTCAAAATTCATATGCTATTCCTCCTTAAGCTTTTAGCAGTGTAAACTACTTTATATATTTAACAAGTTAAAACCTGTATTATCCAAGGGTTTCATTGAATTTTAAAATAAATCCCTGAAATCAGATTTTGAATCGACAAATAAAATAATGATGGGGCGAGATTCCGGAGCTCTCGCCCTTTAAAATATTTTTTCCAAAACCGGTACAATGTAATAATAGTTTGTCGTTTCCATTTTTTCTTTTTTCCTAGCTGTTCCATAATAATACTGGCTACAATAGGCGGTTCAAAGGTCTCGACCGCCATAATGTTCAAGCCGATCATGAATATCCTGACTACCTGTTTGAGCACCCCAAAATTTGCCCATAACTTCTGCTCCATTTTTATTCAATATATCAATATATTCACTGATATACTCTTCGGCAGCGACAACACCGGGATCCTTTCCTTTATTTGTAATATCTTTAGTTGTTACAATAATAGCAAAAGCAAGAATCAAAACAATTAATAATATAAAAATATGTTGGATTTAGATATTCAATCTTTCGCCTCCCGCCTTCATTCATCTAAAAGCTTGAGGAAACTAAGTGTACTAGCTATCTTGCATTTGAACAAGCTGTGCTTAGGCTAACAAAACTGCGTTCAAAGGTATCTGTTTATCTCATCAAAAAATCTCTATTGCTAAATAAAATTTGTCCAATAGCATATAAAATTAGAGAACATATAAATAAAACAATACCTACAGCATAAGGCATAAAAAACGGATTGGGATTGCTCCATTGTAAAGGATATATATAAAATGATGCACCGCCCCTGGTTAAATATATGAACACAGATAAAGCCCCTGTAGCAATCATGACTACCAAACTATTCCTAGCGACTACCACAACAAAAAAATTAAAAGCTGAATAAAAAAATATCGAAAGAACCGGCAGATATATATCTTGAGCTTCCAAAATCACGTTTCTTCCCATTGTAAGTATTATTAACGCTAAGAATAGATAGAAAATTCCTATATATAAAACCGTATATTTAAGAACTCTTATCAATCCGTATTCTGCGTTTCTATACGGCATAGACAAAAGCATTTCCCTTCCGTCAGAATTCAACAAATCTTCGAAAAGGTAAGGGACCCAAAATGAAATACAGATAACCGAGAAAACACCATAATTTTCTCTTATTATCTCTATGGGTACACCGTAGCGCCCCCGTATTAAGAAGCAATAAATAGCATTTAAGACCATTACTCCTATTGGAATATAAAAATATATACCTATATTTTTTATATCGATCCAATTTTTCTTTATTCTTGCTGCATATTCCATACCAAGTATCCTTCCTCAATCGTCGGAGTCGTTTCTTCAGCGCCGGGACCGGGCTTTACACCGGAAATAATTCTTGCTTCCACATTATTCTTATGTATTTTTGATGAAACAATATATATATCCTTACCCATGTCTTTACCTAGATTGTTATATTCTTCATTTCTTAATTTCCATTTCCATACCTTACCTGAAGCAATTGATGACAGCTCCTGCTGGGATGAAAACTGCACCGTTATCCCTTTTTTTATAACTGCCAGGCTCTGACACGTTGCTTCAATATCCTCAACAATATGTGTTGATAAAATTACAATCCTGTTATTCCCTAATTGGCGCAGCAGGTTTCGAAATCTAATACGTTCCGCAGGATCCAATCCGGCCGTAGGCTCGTCAACAATGACTAATTTGGGATCATTTAAAAGGGCCTGGGCTATTCCCAGTCTTCTTTTCATGCCTCCGGAAAAACTCCCAACCTTTTTGTCTTTTACTTCAAATAAATTTACTTTCTTTAGAACCTTCTCAATTTGTGCCGAGCATTCCTTTTTATTTTTTATTCCCTTAAGACTAGCTATGTACTGAAGGCATTCTGTCGCTGTGATATTTTTAAATAAACCAAACTCTTGAGGCAAATAACCTAACATTTGTCTTACCTTGTGGGAATCCTTGCTCCATTTTATATTCCCCATATTTATTTCACCCTTGTCCGGTTTTAAAACCGTGGCGATTATTCTCATTAATGTAGTTTTTCCTGCGCCGTTTTCTCCCAGCAAACCAAATATGCCATAAGGAATTTGAAGATTTACTTGCCGCAAAACTTTGGCTCTATTGAATGATCTATCAACATTATGTATAATTAATTTATCCATATATCTATCCTCTTTCCTTGATTTCGACTATTATATTTAACCAATGGTTTAATGGAAGCTCAGAATTGTTTTCTATTTCATTGTACATATATTTTAACAATTCATTCAAATACTCCGGATCTAATTCATGAAGCCCGATTATTTCAACAGATAATTCTTTCAAAAATGTATAACTGTCAGAATCATCTTTAGCAAATATGTCAATATAATTATGGGCATTTTCCGGTTCTTCCATATATTCTAAAATAATCTCAAAAATATACGCATGAGAATTATCTGCATTTCTATAAATATCGTTCCAATAAAATGTCCTGAATACACCCTTTATATCAACTAACGCAATATACCTTCCCAGGCTTACGGATAAATGATCTTCTGCAAAAATATAGTTATATTGATGAAAAGATGAATGCAGTGGTTTTACGAATATCTTGTCCGGAATCTTTTTTGGAGGTCTTCCAATCACATCGGATATGTAATTAATTTTTTCTTCAATTCCATGCATTTTTGATATTAATAAATTAATCCTATCAGGAGGCACAATATATTCTTTTCCTTCAATGTTTTTAGAAATTAACATTCCCTTCAACAGACTGACACCTTTTTGGAATCCTTGAAATTCATTTTTTGAAATTTCCTCCAAATTGCTATAAAACCGTCCTGCCCCCATTATTTTTACACGAAATTCTATTGGTTCTTTCAATTCCACATTCTTAAATTCCACCTGTTCATAAGGAAGCCCCTTTTCAGCTATGATAAATGTCCCCGGGACAGGATACCATGGGAATGTTGAAGATAAATAGACTGAGTGTTCGCTAAGATGAAAATAATCCCCGGTATTTCCTTCTACTTCAAAGGTTATCAGCCCCTGTTCTATTCCTTCGGGGAAAACCAGATAAAGGAGGTCCCCCTCTCTTTTAAAGGCGATATCATAACCCTCTATTTTCACAGAAATTATTTCAAGGCCGTGGTATAATGTAAAAGTTACTGTTCTGTCATATATATTAATTATATATTCATGGGCAATATACCTAATTTCATTTTTTTTGAAACATATTTCCATGTCGCACAATTTTATAGAAGGTTCTTTGTTTTCAGACTTTCTTATAAGATTATCTAAAGGTTTGAAATAATATATATCATCCCTATCATATTCAATTCCGTTTATTGAGTTAAACAGAGAATATGTTGTAAATAATATAATTAACATTGCAAATATAATGACGTATTTTTGTACATTCTTTATTTCATCCCTTTTTTTATACAAAATTCCACCAATAAATAAAAACAAGGAAATAAGAAAAAACATTGATGCGTTTTTTATAAAATCTGTAGAAATATGCAATCCGGAGTATTCGTCATAAATTGCATGTGCATTATTTTCTCCTACATTCAGCAATAAAAGCATCTTTTCAGGCAGTAAAGTACGTAAAATTATATTAAATGGTGATATTATAAGCCATAGTAATAATGTTAAGGGAATAAGCAGTTTATTAGAAGGAATCACAACTTCAAGAAAGTACCCAATCATACCGCAAGATATAAAAGGTATACTCCAATATATTATTATATAGGTCAGTATTTCTTTCTTGAACATAAGATATTCACTGCAGGGTATCATAAATAATATAAGTACAGCAAAGTATCCTGCTAATGTAAATATAATCGAAACTATGCCCAGTGCAAAAATTTTGCCTATTGGTCTTATACCATCTCCCGGCAATGAGATGAGTACCTCTTGAAAATGAGCTGTTTCATCTCTCCTGTTCGCCATAATTCCTGAAAATAATCCTAACAAGGTTGCACTCATATTAATGTATGTCGTTGCTTGCAGCATAACCCCTGCTTCTATGTAATCTCCCCTAAGAAAGTGATACCAACCCAATAACAAGTATAGAATAAACAATGTTCCTGCAAAAAGATATAACCTGTTCCTTTTATATGTAATAAACTCCATTTTAATAATTGAAATGAATAAATTCATATATCTATTATCCTCCATAGATTTATGCAAGAGCATAAATATGCTATTCATGCTCTTGCTTTTGCATTTTTTATAACCTAGTGCACACTTTTCAGCTGTCCCCACGCACTTGGGGCTCCAGATACTGCGGTCAGCCTTACATAAAATAAATTTTCATATGCATCAAGCGTAATGTCACTTAATGTTTGAGTCCTTGTGCTTGAGGTCTGGAAACTGGTTACTTTTGGATCGGGAAAGAATGCTACAACTTTATATGCAGCTACTTCCACTGTTCCGCCCGATGAATTTAAAGCACCACTAAGTGTACCATCTCCACCATTTATGTTATTACCCTTAACTGAGACTGATGGAAAGCTAAGCGTTGCATATGAATATTGTGGATCAGCATAGGTAATCCCAAACATAAGCAACATACAGCTGAGCACCATAATTGAAATTATCTGCTTTTTCCTTTTCATAATATTCACCTCCTTTTTTATGTTTTATTTGAAAGCTGGCCAGCTTTTCTGTCTACATAAATCCTATAATTATTAATTTCGTTGTTATCCTATTAGAATCATTGCTTTTATTTTTTTAATACATAATTGACCATTTATATAAAGCACATGTTTATGCTTCTACTTATATAACGCACAAGAAGAAGAAAAGGGACACAATTTTTAGAAAAAATTTTTTCCATTTAATTAATAATTAAAGAGCCGACGCTTATATATGTAATAAACATCGGCTTATAAATCTTTAATTGAAAA
>DASRMO010000003.1:0-3379 GCA_035647895.1 Clostridia bacterium | reverse complement strand
AGACAGATTTTTACCCATATAATTGAGCAATCTATGTTGAATGACCGGCGTTACGCTAGTTAGGAAACGAACGCCGTCGTACAGGGTGGGATAGGGGTAACAGTTTATGTTACAGCGTTACAATAGTGAGGTTCAGACAATGTGCTATTATTATATTTAATATTTTAATATGCTAATGGTATAATATATTTATATAAAACCAAGGGAAGTTATGGAGGCTGGGGATAGAAATGAAAGAAACAATTTATATAGTAGGGCATAAAAGCCCTGATTCAGATTCGATATGTTCGGCTTTGGCCTATGCGGAATATAAAAATATAAGCGGGGATGTCAATGCAATCCCCACAAGATTAGGAGAAATAAATAGGGAAACAAAATTTATTCTTGATTATTTTGGAGTGGAAGCCCCCATGTTTTTAGAAACTGTGAGGCTCAGTATTGAGGATTTAAATTTTGACAAGGTAGCGCCTGTCAGCTCTGAGGTATCATTGCGCATGGCATTGGAATTGATGAAAAGAAACAGATTAAACAGTCTTCCCGTCATAAATGAAAATGAACAATTGGAGGGGATTGTAACCTCATCGGATATAATAAGATCATATATAGATATATGGGATAGTAACATTTTAGGCAGATCTGAGACATCCATAGAAAATATTATAGATACCCTTTCGGCTGAAGTTGTTGTACTTCCGAATAAGGTAAAACCCTTTACCGGGAAGGTTTTGGTATTGGCTATGGAGCCTGAATCTATGAAAAAACATATAGAAGAGAATGACATAGTTATTTGTGGCGATAGAAAGGATGCTCAAAAATTTGCTATCAACGGCAATGTTTCTTTAATGATAGTAACGGGGAATGTAGAAGTGGATGATGAAATTATAGAGCTTGCTGAAAAAAAGGGTACTATTATTTTATTTACTCCTTATGATACTTTTACAACAGCCAGATTAATAACCCAATCCATACCGATAAAAAATGTAATGAGTCGAGAGGATTTAGTGACATTTACTTTTGACGATTTGGTGAGCAATGTGAGGGAAGAGATGTCTAAAACAAGATACAGATCATATCCGGTGATAGATGTCAATAACAGGATAGTAGGATTGATATCCAGGTATCACTTAATCGCAAGTATAAAAAAGAAGGTCATTTTAGTCGACCATAACGAACGAAGCCAATCGGTGGACGGTTTAGAAGAATGTGAAATATTAGAAATAATTGACCATCATAGAATAGCGGATATATTTACGGGAAGCCCCATATATTTTAGAAATGAACCGGTGGGCAGCACTTCAACAATAATTGCCTCTATATTCTTTGAAAATGGTCAAAGGCCCTCCAAGAAAATGGCAGGTATATTGGCGGCAGCAATAATTTCCGATACCCTATTATTTAGGTCTCCTACATCTACCAATACGGATGAGATTATGCTGAATAGATTGGCAAAGATTGCGGATTTGGATGTGGAACAATTTGCTATGGAAATGTTTAAAGCCGGTACGTCTTTATCGGGTAAAACACCTCAAGAATTATTAAAGGAGGATTTTAAAACCTTTAATATAGAAGGGGAAAAAATAGGAATTGCTCAGGTATATACCATGGACCCGGACAGTTTGAAAGATATGAAATCCGATTTAATATCATTGATGGAAGAGAGGGCGGACAAACACGGATATTCCACATTCATGCTGATGCTGACAGATATATTCAATGAAGCTTCGGAAATGGTTATAGTGGGACAAAACAAAGAGTTGATTGCCGGGGCTTTTGAAAAGGAACTCTCAAACAGTTCGTTTTATGTACCGGGCGTACTTTCAAGGAAAAAGCAGGTGATCCCCTTAGTCACAAATGCTATAATAAATGCTAATATATAGTGCAGGTGGCAAGGTGGCACGTGGTGGCACGGGGACGCTTCGGGGTGGCACGGGGACGTTTTGTTTGCCATCTAACGTTGGAGAGATACTTTTGGAGAAATAGGAAGGAGATGGCAAACAAAACGTCCCCTTGCCACTTCGGAAGGAGATGGCAAACAAAACGTCCCCTTGCCACCTATTATGGAATGGAGGTGTATTTATGTCACTTAAAATAATTCAAGGTGATATAACTAAAGTTGAGGTTGATGCAATAGTAAATGCGGCAAACACATCTTTGCTTGGAGGCGGAGGGGTGGATGGAGCAATTCATCGTGCCGCGGGGCCGGAATTGCTTGCAGAATGTCGCCCGCTTGGGGGTTGTGAGGTTGGACAGGCTAAAATAACAAAAGGTTATAATCTACCTGCTAAATATGTAATCCATACTGTCGGGCCCATATGGCACGGGGGCAAAAGAAATGAAGAAAAATTGCTTACCGACTGTTACAAAAATTCGCTCGCTTTGGCTAAGGAACATGGGTTAAAGAGCATAGCCTTTCCCTTAATATCCTCCGGTGTTTTCGGATATCCTAAAGATGAAGCGATAAAAGTTGCAATTTCTACTATAAAAGATTTTCTTTTAGAAAACGAAATGACTGTTTTTATTGTTACATACGGTGAATCGACATTTGAATTGGCCAAAGAGTTGTTGCTATCTATTAAATAGTGGTGCGGTGGGACGGCAAGGTGGCAAACAAAACGTCCCCTTGCCACATTGCCACCCCTTGCCACCCCTTGCCACTGCTCTATAGGGTGCGGGGCTTGAACTATTGTTAAAAACAGAATATAATGAAAGAGTGAAAAAATACACAAGTTTTATCGTGAGGTGGTTAAATGTTTAAGGTAGGGATAATTACTTCCAGCGATAAGGGTTCGAGGGGCGAAAGAGAAGACCTGTCGGGGCCTGTTATTGCAGAACTGGTGGGGGCAAAAGGTTATGAGGTTATAAGACAGGTAATAGTACCTGATAGTACGGAAGAATTGACACGAGAAATGATTCATATGGCAGACGAATTAAAGGTAGACTTGATATTGACCACGGGAGGTACAGGATTTAACAAAAGGGATGTGACCCCCGAAGCCACTCTTGGCGTTTGTGACAGGATGGCAAATGGTATCGCCGAGGCTATAAGGTATTACAGCCTTAATATTACTTCCAGGGCAATGCTTTCCAGAGCTGTTTCCGGAATTAGAGGGAATACATTGATAATAAATTTACCCGGAAGCCCAAAAGCTGTCAAAGAGGCTTTAGATTATGCCTTGGATAGTATTTATCATGGATTAGAAATATTGACCGATAGAGCCGGCGATTGCGCTAGAAAATAGGAGGGTGAAATGGGCTTAAATAATTTTAGTTAGTCCTGACGATGGGGGCAATTTTAATGGAGCTGATAAAAAAATATAATATATTGAAAATAGATGGTGAAAATAAGGTTATAGTAGAAGATACGGTAATATCGGAGTAT
>DASRMO010000002.1:0-11217 GCA_035647895.1 Clostridia bacterium | reverse complement strand
CAATTTAATTTGCCTATCAGAATATCTTTAACAAAATCCTCAGGACTCAAAGCCATTAAATTTTTATTAAACTCTTCCAAATATAAAAGATCTACCCCCAAAAATTTAAATATTTTTTGTTTCATATTCATATCTGTAATTTGGGGAGGTATTTCCCTGCCCATTATGACTTCTAATGTATGATTAGCAAAAGTATAGATACAGGATTGCAAATTGTTTAACATACATTTTTCTACTAAAGTTTTAATTAACCTTTGATGACCAACATGAACCCCGTCAAAATTTCCTAATGCAATCCCCCTTTGTATATTTTTATCCAACCGGCTGTATTGTTTAATTATTTTCATATTTACTCCTTTTCAAGCAAAAGCCTTAAAACTTTAATATAATTTCTATCAATATTATCACATTTAACAATCCCAAAACCAATAAATTCTTTTTCAATATAAATACGCACTTTTGTTTCCGATAAAATTCTTTCATCATCTATTGAACGATAGGAATATATATCATTTCCGTTCAATGCTTGTTTAACGGAAACATGCCCTACAACAACTCCGGGCATATGTTTTAGAGGAAAATCTAAAGGCAACAATAAATCCTTAACATTTTTTGTTTTTAACAAATCCTCTATAGTTATCGTAGTTTCCAAATCAAATTCACCGGATTTTATCCTGAGTAAAAATGACATTGTCCCGCCGCAACCCAGTGCAGCCCCAATATCCTTGCACAATGTGCGTATATAAGTACCCTTGGAGCATGATACATCAAACATCACTTTATTTGCTTCAATTTCGATAATATCTATGCTGTAAATTGTTACTTCCCTCGGGCTTCTTTCAATCTCTATTCCTTCCCTTGCCAATTTATAGAGTTTTTCCCCCTTGATTTTAATCGCCGAATACATTGGAGGCACCTGGTTATAAGTCCCGATAAAACCCAATATGGCCTCTCTGATCTCTTCTTTCGCCGATACAACGGGAGATTTGTTTATAACTGTTCCGTATATATCTTCCGTATCCGTTTCAATACCGAGAGTTAATTCTGTCCGATACTTTTTTTTACCGTCAAGGAGATATTGAGATATCTTTGTCCCTTGTCCCACACAAATAGGTAAAACACCCGCGGCATTGGGATCCAACGTGCCGGTATGCCCTGCTTTTTTAACATTTATTTCTTTTCTGACAAAGGATACAACATCATGGGATGTCATACCCGGGGGTTTTAAAATGTTTAAAATACCATTCAAAAAAATCACCATCTTACAAATTGTTTTGCCTTTTCTACAACTTGATCTTTGGCTTCATCTAAAGTAGAGGTTAACACAGCCCCGGATGCTTTTTTATGACCGCCTCCGTTAAACAGCTGTGCAAAAGCCCTGACATCTACATCATCATGTTTTGATCTGAAGCTGAGCTTAACTTCACCATTGCCTGTTTCTGTTATGCTCGCCGCTATATCGGCGCTCTCTATATCCCTTCCATAGTTTACAAGGCCCTCTACATCATCATTGGAAATATTAAATTTCTCCAACAAGCCGGAAGGAACCCGAAAGATTACGAGACGGCCCCCAAGTTCAATATCCATATTTGTTAAAGAATAACCCAAAAATCTTAAACTGTTTACAGATTTTTTCTGATAGAGATTATATATAATATCCTGTTTTGCTATGCCGGTTCTCATCAATTCGGCAACTATTAAATGAGTTTTTTCCGTAACATTATCGTACATAAAATTACCGCTATCGGTGACTATACCCGTATATATACATGTAGCAATCTGTTGATCTATTGCCAATCCCATATCTTTTATAACAGAATAAATCATTTCACATGTAGATGATGAATATATATCCACAATATTGATATCACCGAATTTCGTATTGCTGATATGATGATCTATATTAACAACGATCTTGCTTTTTTCCATAATCTCCATGCCGTTGCCCAGTCTCTTTTCATTGCCGCAATCTAATGCAAAAAATAGATCGAACTTTTTTCCTTTAACATCCTCATATTTTTTGATGTGTTTTGCTTGCGGCAAAAAACTATACCTGTCGGGCAGCTTTTCATTAATGAAAACCTCTACATTTTTATACCTCTGTTTTAATGCAAACCACAAAGCGAGTATAGACCCTATACTGTCACCATCAGGATTAATATGAGATGTAATTGCAATACTGCTGCTGTTTGAGGCTATTTTTTCTAATTCATTCATCGGACTTTTCCTCATCGGAAATAGATTTTTCCTGTTTACTGACCTTTGTAATTATATTATACATATGAATTCCTCTTTCAATGGAGTTATCCAGCTTAAATATTACCTCCGGTGTATATCTGGCTTTTATCCCTTTCCCGATTTCCCTGCGTATAAATCCACTTGCCCTCGTCAATCCCTCCATTGTTTCCTTTTTTTCCTCGTCATCACCCAATATGCTGACATAAATATTAACGTATCTCAAGTCTTTGGTTAAATCCACCTCTACTATGCTGGTCATAGGCGAAACCCTCGGGTCTCTCAATTCGTCCCTGATTATATTGCTGACTATTTTCTTTATTTCTTCTGCCAGACGCTTTTCCCTAGGATATGACATATCATCATCCCTTTCTGCTTTATGTTTCTGTTCATCTTTCTATTTCACTCATTTGGTATGCTTCGATAATGTCCCCCTCCTTGATATCATTAAATTGACTTATGCCTATACCGCATTCATATCCTGTAGTTACTTCTTTTACATCATTTTTAAATCTCCTCAAGGAGCCTATTGACCCTTCGTGAATTATTATGCCGTCTCTGATCAATCTGGTTTTAGCATTATTTAATATTTTACCTTCAATCACATAACATCCGGCAACTATACCCGCACCCGGGACTTTAAACGTAGCTCTTACTTCGGCTTTTCCTAATTCCTCTTCTTCAAATTTCGGATCCAACATGCCTTTCATAGCTGCTTCAATGTCTTCAATTGCCTTATAAATGACTCGGTAACTCCTTATATCAACGCCTTCTTTTTTAGCCAGGGCACCTGCACTGGGAGTCGGGCGAACATTAAATCCAATAATTATAGCATTGGATGCAGCCGCTAACATCACATCTGTTTCTGTTATCCCGCCTACTCCGCCATGTATAGAATTTATAGATATCTCATCACTGGACAGTTTAACCAACGATTGCTTTACAGCCTCCACGGAGCCCTGAACATCCGCTTTTATTATGATATTTAAATCCTTAATCTGTCCCTCTTCCATTTGACTGAATAATACATCCAAAGAAATTTTTTGGCTGGATTTTAATTGTTTTTCTTTGATTTTATTGATTCTATTCTCAACAATAGCTTTTGCAACCCTATCATCTTTTACTACAAACATCTGCTCCCCGGCTTCCGGCACTTCGGACAGGCCGGTAATCTCCACAGCAGTGGAAGGGCCCGCCGTCCTTACCCTTTTTCCCTTATCATTCATCATAGCTCTGATTTTACCATATGCAGTTCCGATTACAACAGAATCCCCAACTTTTAATGTCCCATTTTGCACCAAAACTGTCGCTACCGACCCTTTACCTACATCCAGTTCGGCCTCTATAACAACGCCTAAGGCCTTACGATTCGGATTTGCCTTCAATTCTTCAACCTCTGCAACCAACAAAATCATTTCCAGTAATGTATCTATATTATCTCTATTGAGAGCCGAAACGGGAACGGCTATAACATCTCCGCCCCAATCCTCTATTACAAGGCCTTGTTCCGCTAATTCCTGCTTTACTCTGTCGGGATTAGCAGCAGGTTTATCCATTTTATTTATAGCTACAATGATAGGAACTCCTGCAGCCTTGGAATGATTGATGGCTTCTATCGTCTGCGGCATAACCCCATCGTCGGCAGCAACTACTAAAACAGCTATATCTGTTACCTTCGCACCTCTTGCGCGCATTGATGCAAATGCTTCATGGCCCGGTGTATCTAAAAAAACTATTTTTTTATCATTAATTTTTACTTCCGAAGCCCCTATATGTTGTGTAATACCTCCTGCTTCTTTGGTTGTCACCTTGGTATTACGTATTGCATCCAACAACGAAGTTTTTCCATGGTCGACATGGCCCATAACAGTTACCACGGGCGATCTGGGTTTTAAATCTTCAGGCTTATCGGGTATAATTTCAATATCATCTATAATATCATCCCCAGCCGTATCTCCCGCCAATTCTACTTTTAATCCGAATTGCACAGCTATGGTTTTTGCCGTATCATAATCTATTTCTTGATTGATTGTTGCTATTACACCTAAACCTAACAGCTTTTTAATTATTTCACTGACACCCTTATCTATGAGCTCGGACAGTTCCTTTACCGTTATCCTGTTCTGTAATTGTATCACCCGTTCACTTTTTTCCTCTGTTTGCCTGCCGGAATCCTTAGATTTGGTAGATTTATGTTCCCCATCCTTGCTCTTTGTATCTTTTTTATCACCTGTTTTTGTCGCAGAGCCTCCCTTGTTAACCGCTGTTTTTTTCTTTTCCGCTATTTGACTTTTACTGTCATCCGGTTCTTTATCTTTATCATCGGCCAATGTATTTATTTCCTTCGCTTCTTCAGTGAGTAACTCTATAACTATATTAGCATTTTCATTATCCAATGTGCTCATATGACTGCTGACCTCGATAGACAAATCATTCAATTTTTTAATCAATTCTTTGCTGCTAATTCCTATCTTCTTTGCCAATTGATACACCCTTATTTTTGACAAATGAATCACCTCCTAATTAATTACTTTGATACAATTCACCAAAATATTTTATTGATTTCTGAACAGGACTTTTATAAATGTTTTCTGATGGTACTTTCCGGCAAATATTTTTAATTCATATGTTCATTTTTAGTGATTTCATTTATGAGGTTCTCATATATTTCATCAGGAACATCAGATTTAAATGCCCTGTTAAATGCCTTTGCCTTTTTAGCCTTTTCAAAACATTCTTTAGAATTACAGATGTAAGCCCCCCTGCCGTGTGCTTTACCGGTGATGTCCACACTTATAACTCCCTGTGAATTATGGGTCACTCTCAGTAATTCTTTTTTGGGTTTCATCTCGTTACATCCGAGACATTTCCTCAAAGGAACTTTTTTAACTCTCATTTAACCACCTCAATAACTATTAATTTGGCTTTCGCTCTTTATATCAATTTTCCATCCCGTTAATTTCGCGGCAAGCCTTGCATTTTGCCCTTCTTTCCCGATAGCCAGTGAAAGTTGATAATCCGGTACAATCACCTCTGCCGTTTTTTCTTCCGGGTTAACTGTGCATAATACAACCTTTGCGGGACTCAAAGAACTGGCTATAAATTTTTCCGGATCATCACTGTACTTAATTATATCAATTTTTTCACCGTTCAACTCATCTACAATGCCTTGTACTCTTATGCCCTTCGGGCCTACACATGCCCCGACAGAATCTACATTTGGATCCTTAGAATCCACAGCTATCTTAGTTCTTGACCCCGCTTCCCTTGAAATACTTTTTATTTCTACTACTCCATCGTGAATTTCCGGCACTTCGAGTTCAAACAGACGCTTTACTAAACCGGGATGTGTCCTGGATAATAATATCTGCGGGCCTTTAGTTGTTTTCTTAACCTCTACTATATAACATTTCAATCTGTCCCCATGCTTATATTCCTCATTCGGAATCTGTTCACTAGGCCCCAAAATAGCCTCTGCCCTTCCTAAGCTGATATAAACGCTGCCCCTTGAAACCCTGGAAACTTCTCCGGTGATGATTTCCGACTCCCTGTTGATAAATTCGTCATATACTATTCCCCGTTCGGCTTCTCTGATTCTCTGCACAACCACTTGTTTAGCCGTTTGAGCGGCAATTCTTCCAAAATTACGAGGTGTAACCTTGTCTTCAAAAATGTCCCCTATTTTATAATTTATATCGAATTTTTTTGCATCTTCAATGTGAATTTCTAAGAGCTCATCCTTCACATCGTCAGTTATTGTCTTCTTGCTGTATACATTGACCTCACCCGTATCGCGATCTATTTCAACTCTCACATTTTGAGCGGAACCGAAATTTCTCTTATAGCTCGAAATTAAAGCTGCCTCCACGGCCTCTATCAAAAGATCTTTGGAAATACCCTTGTCTTTTTCTATCTGTTCAAGAGCTTCCGTAAACTCAACATTCATTCCCATAAACCTCCCTAAAATTTTATGGCTAACTTTGTTAAAGCGACTTTTTCCTTTGGCAATTCCACTAATCCGACATCTGTAACATTGAGTTTAATTATATTATTTTCCAACCCGATAAGCTCACCTTCTATGATTTTGTTACCGTCTAATGCTTCATACAATTTAACTTCCACTATTTTACCCTTACATCTAATAAAATCCCTCTCCTTTTTTAACGGCCTTTCGAGCCCCGGCGACGACACCTGTAAAAAATAGTTTCCTTTTATGGGGTCCTCCTCATCCAACCTGTCACTCAATTGTTCACTTATTTTTTGACAATCGTCCAATGTAATTCCGCCGGGTTTATCTATATATAGCTTTAAATACCAATCAGCACCCTCTTTTTTATATTCTATATCCACCAATTCAAATTTTTCTTTTTCTATGATCGGAATTGCTAATTCCTCCGCAATCCTTTCAACCTGATTTTTTGCCATTGCGTACCTCCGTTATTAAATTTTATCATTTTTTTCTTATTTTTTCTTTATGTTTTTTCTATTATATACTGCCATAACCATATTATATAATAGAAAGAGTGGGAACCCCCACTCTTTTTAAAAATCATATGCCGTTTGTAACAGTATAGCATATATGGCAGAATCATGCAAGTGAAAACAACGAAAGTTGATTGGTTTCAGGTAAATCCTTGATACAACCATGAGTAATCAATATTTCTATAACAGTTTTTGTGATTTTTGCTCTATTTCTTAAATCCTCCAATGATATAAATTCTCCCTGCTGCCTAGCTTCAACTATGCTTTTTACAGCATTTTGCCCTATTCCTTGCAAACCCCTCAGGGGCGGTAACAGTTTTCCGTCAACTATCATGAATTTATCCGCATCCGAATTGTATAAATCCACAGGTAACATTTCAATCCCCCTGCAATACATCTCCAATGCCACCTCCAATATGGTCAAATGATTTTTCTCTTTGGCGGTAGCATCATTTCCTGCCAATTTCAATTCTTTAATTTTGGCCCGGATAGCTTCCTTGCCCTTTATTATAAAATCCGCATCGAAATCCTCCACTTTTGTTGTAAAATAAGCAGAATAAAATACCTCAGGATGATATACTTTAAAATATGCTATTCTAAAGGACATCATCACATAGGCTACCGCATGAGCCTTTGGAAACATGTATTTAATTTTATTGCAAGAATCTATATACCATTGCGGCACTTTACATTCCTTCATCTTCTGCTCGTGCTCAGAAGTTAACCCTTTCCCCCTCCGTATGTTTTCCATAATTGTAAAGGAGGTCCTGTGGGGCATACCTTTTAAAATCAAATAATTCATTATGTCATCCCTGGTAGAGATAACATCCTTTAATCCTGCAATATTGTTTCTGACCAAGCCCTGAGCGTTGTTGAGCCATACGTCCGTACCATGTGACAATCCGCTTATGCGAACCAATTCGGCAAAAGTTTCAGGTTTGGTATCAATCAATATCTGCCGGACAAACTTGGTGCCAAACTCCGGTATCCCCAAGGTTCCGACTTCACAATCTATTTCATCGGCGGATATCCCTAAAGGTTCCGTACCTGTGAATATATCCATTGTATTCTTATCATCCAGGGGTACATTCCGAACATCAATACCGGTTAAGTTTTCGAGCATCCTTATAATAGTAGGAACATCATGCCCCAGTATATCCAGCTTTAACAGCCTGCCGCTGATAGAATTATAATCGAAATGGGTTGTGATTACTCCTGATTTAGGGTCATTGGCAGGATATTGGATAGGAGTAAATTTATATATATCATAGTTATCAGGTACAATCATGATACCGCCCGGATGTTGGCCCGAGGTCCTCTTTACCCCCGTGCATCCGTTTACCAGCCTATTTATTTCGGCTTTGTTGTAATGTAACTGCTTTTCCTCGATATATTTACGCACAAATCCATAGGCAGTCTTATTTGCTATAGTTCCTATGGTCCCGGCACGAAACACTTTACCCTCTCCAAAAAGTTCCTCCATATATTTATGGGCTTCACTTTGATACTCACTAGCAAAGTTTAAATCGATATCGGGCTCTTTGTCCCCTTTGAAACCGAGAAATACCTCAAATGGTATATCATGCCCATCCTTACAGAGCACTTCGCCACATTTAGGGCAGTTTTTATCCGGTAAATCAATTCCCGAACCCCAGGACCCGTCCGATATAAAATCGGAATACCTGCATTTCGGGCATATATAATGTGGAGGTAGGGGATTTACCTCAGTTATCTCGCTCATGGTAGCGGCAAAGGAGGAGCCTACAGATCCCCTGGAACCTACCAAATATCCATCTTTCAATGATTTAGCGACTAATTTATGAGCGATAATATACATAACGGCATATCCGTTATTGATTATGGAATTCAGTTCTTTATCCAGCCTGTCTTTAACAATTGCCGGCATATCTTTACCGTAAATCTTTTCGGCCCTATCATAACACATCTTTTTTAATTCTTCCTCCGAACCCTCTATCTTAGGTGAAAATGTCCCGTCGGGAATCGGAATTAAATCTTCTATCTCATCGCATATTTTATTCGGATTTCGTATAACCACCTCTGCGCATTTTTCTTCTCCCAAATATGAAAATTCTTCGAGCATTTCATCGGTTGTTTTAAAATACAGCGATAATTGGCTGTCAACATCTGCAAATCCTTGCCCCGTCATCAATATTTGCCTGAAAATGCTATCTTCGGGATTTAAAAAATGAACATCCCCCGTAGCTACAACCGGTTTTTCTAACTTATCACCTAATTCTACTATCTTTTTGTTGATCTCTTTCAGCTCATCCTCATCCCTAACCAGGCCTTTTTCTATCAAAAACATATTATTTTCTATTGGCTGTATTTCCAAATAATCATAATAATCGGCAATACGCTCTATCTGTTTGATCGGTTTATTTGATAAAATAGCCTGAAACAGTTCGCCAGATTCACAAGCTGTGCTCAGTATAAGCCCGGCCCTGTGTTTATTGAGCAAACTTTTAGGTATTCTGGGTTTTTTGTGAAAATAGTTCAAATGTGATTCGGATACAATTTTATATAGGTTCTCCAAACCTACCTGATTTTTTGCCAGAATAACAATATGATAAGTGTTTAACTTTTTAATATCAATCCCTGTACCTAATTGGCCGTTGATATCTTTTAAAGACATTATACCCATCGTTTTCATAATTTCTATAAATTTAATAAATATTTTAGCTGTGGCTTCTGCATCATCTACAGCCCTGTGATGATTTAACAGGGGTATATTCAGTTCTTTTGCAACAATGTTTAATCTATGCCTTTTAAGGTCCGGCAAAAGTATGCGTGATAAATTTAAAGTGTCGATTATCGTATTCGTAAAAATTTTATCTGTTCTTTTCATATTTTCCCTGATGAATGCTATATCAAAATCGGCATTATGGGCAACTACGGGCCTATCGCCTATAAACTTTAAAAATTCCGGCAGGATAGTTTCTATGGTTGGTTTATCCCTGACCATATCATCGGTAATACCGGTCATTTTTATAATCTTTTCCGGTATATCCCTCTCCGGATTTATTAAACTGGAATAACTATCGATGATTTCACCATCTCTTATCTTAACGGCACCTATTTCCGTAATTTTATCATTTCTGCTCGATAATCCGGTGGTCTCTATATCAAAGACTATAAATTCATCATCGAATAAATATGAATCATTACCCTCCAGAATCATCGCTTCATCATTTACCAAATAACCTTCCATACCGTATATCATTTTAATTCCACACCTTTTAGCGGCATTCATCGCTTCCGGAAATGCCTGCACTACACCATGATCGGTTAAGGCGACCGCCCTGTGCCCCCATTTTGATGCTTGCTTTATAAAATCACTTATGGTGGATATGCCGTCCATAGCGGACATCTGTGTATGCAGGTGTAATTCAACTCTTTTTTCATCATGTAAATCATCTCTTGCTGCCTTGTCTATCTGCATGATATCGGTCAACATGATAACATTTTCCTTGCTAAATTCATCATATTTAACTTTTCCCCAAGCCCTGACCGCCATCCCCTCGGCAAACATCTCTTCAAATTTGATCGTCTGGTTTTTCCTTTCGAAAATTTTTGCCGTTATGGAATTAATATGATCTGTAATATATAAAATTGCAAGTTTTTCCCCGCTCCTCAACTCTTTTATATCAATACCGAATATTTCTCCCTCTATGATAACATCACCTGTGGAAGATAGGGCATCGGCAATTTTAATGATTTTTCCGGAAAGATTTTTATCCGGTAAAACAGATAAAGGTGAAGGTTCTTCCTTATCCTGTTCATTCTCATTTAAATCGAGTTCTCTGTCACCGTTTATGCGAATTTCACAGATAATGGCTGCTTCAAACTGTTCCAGGAAATATTTTTCTATCTGTTCTTCTATTTTCCCGTATTCAGGTATTTGTTTTCCTGTTAATTGCAACAATAATTTTCTGCTCTGTTTAAAGTACCGTATTTTTTCTATAAAACAGGACTCATAAGACGGATCCCGGGCTAATCCCAAGCTATTTAAGAAATGATTAAATTCAATACCTCCAAAATGGGTCATGAAATCCCTCTCTCTTTATTTATCCTCTCTTTATCTAATTCATAAGATATTTTACTATATCCTTATACATCTGAAACCTCCAGGAAATCCCCCTTACGAGGCCTACCTTTTCTTCCTTGATCACATGTGTCACATTTTCTAATATAACATTTTCCACGTTTAGATCATATTTTTTTATCAATTGAAAAAACGCCGCTTCAATGCCGTATCCCTCTACGTCCATATCTATAATTTTATTGGCAATACCCGGCTTTATTGCTCTTTGACCCGATAGGTTCGGTGCAATTGATTGTGCCAAATCCGTAATATGCCTCCCGGACTTAAAGATTCCTATCGTCATATCGGCATTTTTCTCAAATATTGGCAAAACAAGCGCTTTGATGTGATCTGAAGTTAAGCCCACCAAATCCGCATCTAATAAAATTATAATATCG
>DASRMO010000001.1:0-2851 GCA_035647895.1 Clostridia bacterium | reverse complement strand
ATGCATATGTATAATATATGGGCAAAAAATAATAATGGGTGGACAAATCGCCCACCCCTAGAGTTAAACATAAAATCAAATATTTATTTGAATTTTATTTTGCATTTCTATGTGCCTTTTCAACGATGGCCATATAATCTTGAACCGTTATAGTGACAATTACAATTTTATATACTTGTGATCCATATTTTCAAAAATATTATTTATTCTGTTTCCCTTGATGTTGCGCCTTGGCTTTTCATTATTTCCTTTGCACCGTCAGTAGCTTTTACCGTTCCGTCGGACATAACCCATATGGCTTCAACACCTTCCAAACTATCAACAAAATTTTTTCCGTCCTCATAAGGCATTAAAAATACGGTAGTTGATAAAAAATCCGCAATTCCTGAATCTTCAGTCACTATAATGACTGAACGAAAGTAATCCCCCGGCATAAGTGTTTCCGGGTCTATAATATGATGGATGCGTTTACCATCTACAACATAATACCTTTGATAGTCTCCACTGGTTACCACAGAAGCATTATCGACAAAAACCGTTTCCAAAACCTCGCTGTCGGAAACTGTAGATTCATCCGGGTTTTGTATTCCTATACCCCATTTTCCCCGAACATGATCAAGAGGTTTCCCAATTGTCCTGACATTCCCTCCCGCGTCTACAATACCGGACACAAACCCCTCCTCCATAACCTCCTTTACTACAACCTCTACCGCATATCCCTTTGCCACTGCGCCTACATCCAGGCACATTTCCTTGTCTTCAAGATATACAGTCCCTTTTTCATCATCTACTATAACCTTATCTATATCCGTATGTTTTGACGCTTCCAGTAACTTTTCCATAGGCGGTATCTTTGCATTTTTAGGATTATCTTCGGCCTCTTCCCTATAATCATGCCATATCCTAAGCACAGAGCCCATTGCAATGTTTGTTTTGCCCCCTGTACGGTTGTACCAATCTTTAGAAAAATTAATAAGATCTATTATCTGTTTATCAACTTCTACAGGCTGTATGCCTGCATTATCATTTATCGTCTTAATATTATTGATTCCCTCATAATCATTATAAATATCATATAATTCGTGGAGCTCTTGAAACCTGGTTTCAATTTTTTTGATATAAGAATTAAATTCTTTCTTCGTCTCGGTATAGCCTATAACCTGTACAAGCGTATCAAATGTACCAAAAAAATTACCACTATATTTAATATATTTCTTATGCTCTCCGTTTCGATTTATCTGACATCCTGATAACAATGATGCAATCAAAATTATTAAAATAGTTGTTGAAACCGTTTTCCTCATTAACATCGACTTCCCCTCTGAAAATAGTGTTTTGTATTGAATACTTATTTATTCACATTATAACATCTTAAATTATTTTTATTACATTTGTATCGATATTTTTAAACTTTCAAAATAACATTTATATTCCAAAAGTTATTATTGCAAGAGATTGATTTAGCAAATTTATATAAACAATATCAATGCAAATACAATAAAGGAAGGCAGGGTTTACAAGGCGAAACCCGAATAACAGGGCAAAAAATTTCAAATTTAATAGGGCGTCATTTTTCACTGGTGTTCAAAATGACGCCCCGTTTAAATTTGTCTATTGTAAGCCTTGTATTTTCATTACCGATTCTATATTATATGAGGATAAAACTTTGATATATCCACTGAACATACTGTTCACTTCTTCGTCCCCCGTATCTACTAAAAGCGGCCGATGGCCTAGAGAAAGAAGTTTACCTTTAGATGCAATGACCTGTATATTTTCCTTTCCTACTCTTTTAATAACCTCTGCACTTATCTGTTGATTTCCCCTTCCGAATATATAGCCCTGCCCTCCAATGACAGTAACTATTATTTTAGCCTTATTATCCCCTATGGTATCCAATATCTGTTTCTCACTGACGTCAGATGCTACTAATTGTTTATTTTTTACAATATCTATTCCCAGAAGAGTATTAGGTAAACCAAGTTTCTCCATAATAGGCCTGGTAGATGTACCGGAACCGATTATATAGTAAACATCCTCGTCCTCTTCCATCATTTCAATAATTTTATCTGAAATTGCATCCAGGGCTTCCTCTTCCGAACCTACCCCGCCGGATTTGCTAACTTGGGTCAATTCCTCTTCTAGGGGAATCTGCATATACCCATAGAGTCTGGCCATTACTTCCCCTGCCCTGAATACATCCTCGTCTATGTCCATGACTTCTGCTTCTATCGTTTCCATCTTTTCGTCTTGGAAAAATTTTAATACTACCTCTCCTGCTGCTTTAGGATGATTTGCGTACACCGCAGAATGTATTTTCACCCCTGTCGGAATTCCAATAACCGGGACTTTACCGTCTACAGCGTTATAAATATTACGTGCTGTGCCGTCTCCACCTGCAAACAGTATTAAATCTACGCCTATTTCGAGCATTTTTTTGGCGGCTTCCTCCGTATCCTCAGGGCTGGAAACACCTTCTATTTTTTCTAAAACCACCGGTTCAAATCCTACCGCAATGGCTTCTTCCTCCCCCATATCTCCCGGATAAGTATAAATTTGTATTTTATCTTTAAAAGGGATAAGAGGTTTTAATGCCTTCATAGCCTTGCCCGGTGATTCCGGTTTTGCCCCCAAACTGAGTGCCTTTTCTAAAACCTCCGTCCCATCAGTGCCTTTGAGCCCCACTTTTCCTCCCATGCCCGCAATAGGATTGACTATAAATCCTAATTTCATAAGAAATACCCCCTAAATTTTATTTGCAAATAATATCGTTACTTATTTTAAAATAACATTTTTCATCTTTAAATTATATGTAAATATTCAATTTCAAAATATTTATAAAATATATAAG